>CAKSUE010000013.1 GCA_934501135.1 uncultured Eubacteriales bacterium
ACCTAAAATATAGGCAAGATGGCTTTTTGGTTATAAAAAAGCGCGGTTTTATACTAATCTGGTTTTTTAATCAAGTGAGCGCGCTGACATATTGGACATTTAATAATTATATCTGATGTTGAACTGACCATCATTATATCAAAACATTCTTTATGCATATAGTGATATATATCTGGATTACAGGGAAATTCAGTTACCTCCTGCCCAGCTTCAATAGGTTCACAACATATTGGACATTCGCATTCAGAATCCTTTATTACTAGTTCATCTAAGCTTGTTATCTTTTTGTGATTTATTACTCGTGGCATAGCTACACCAAATATTCTTAATTGCCTATAGTGTTCTCCACATGCATTTACTATATCTATATAATTTAACTTGCTACCATCAGCTACATGTATATCCTCTAGATTTTTTATATTAAGTGCATCTTTTCCTAAATAAGTAACGCTTGAAGGAATTATTATTGAGCTAATTCTTGTGCCAGAAAATGCTTCGCCATCAATTTTGTTAAGCGTTGTAGGAAGTTCAACATTTCGAAGGTTTGTGCAGCCAGAAAATGCACCCTCTTCAATTTTTTCAAGACCATCAGGCAACTTAATTGATTCAAGGCTGTTGCAATTAAAAAACGCACCTGTTTCTATTGTTTCAATACCAGCAGGAAATTCAATTGATTTAAGGTTTTTGCAATTAGCAAGCGTAAATACTTCAATTGTTTTGAGGCTATCAGGCAACTTAATTGATTTAAGGCTGTGGCAGTCCCCAAATGCTAATTTTTCAATTGTTTCAAGACTATTAGGCAACTCAATTGATTTAAGGCTTTGACAATTGCAAAATGCCCTTACTCCAATTGTTTTAAGGCTATCAGGCAAACTAACATATTGTAATTTTTTGCAATTAAAAAATGCATCATCAGCAATTTTAGTAATGCCGCTAGGTATGCTAACTGATTCAAGTTTTGTTTTACCAGAGAATGCATGCTGGCCTATAGATGTTACATTGTATTCTTCTTTATCAATACTAACTTTTTGCGGAATAACAACTTCATTTTCTATACCATAATATCTAGCTAACTTAACTTCGTGATCTCCAGTAATCTCAAAAATTAATTTTTCTTTAGTGGATCTTGCCAAATTATCTTTGTTTACTATAAAAGGCTCTGCTTTTCCCATAAGTAATCGTAAATCAGTAGCACATCTTTTTAATTCTAAAATATTTGAAGATGCATCTACAAACGAGGATTTATTCGTAGAAATTTCCTCATCATCTGCATAAACTTGCATAGCCATTTGGCCAATAACGCCAGAAGCAATAATAGCCCCTAACATTAATGCTAACATTTTTTTACTTTTCATAAATCTAGTCACAACCCTTTCACACTATTAAATAATCAATTTAAGAACATATTTTACCATTACTCACCGAAAATATCAAGTTAAAATAAAAAAAACAGAGAAATAAACACAAATTAAACCTACTAAAGTATTTTTTATGTAAATTAAAGCAAATTTAGACTCTTAAATAAGCACCCACACAGCTAACGTATGATTTTTTACATACAAAAAAGCCCAGTAATATTGAGCTTTTTTTGTTGCAAAAATATATTTTTTTATGTCTAATCACTTAAATTTTGATACAAACGCACGTGTTACTTTTAACCGTGTGAAAGTATTACATAATTTCTTTAAACTGTGCGGAAGTATGTAACCACTTTAATTATAACGTTTACCACCATATTCTATGATTTTAAATTAGAAAGTTTATCTTCTATCATGCATCCTGAAACCTTTATTTTAAGTTATTCATTATAGATTTCTCTCCAACATGAACTGATATAATTTTTTAGAGCTTTCAAAATCTACGTAGAAAAGCATTTCAATACCTCGAATCTTCCCTTATAAACACACTTTTGTAAATTCTTCCACATTCCCCAATTAACTTCTTCAATCTCCTCTGCAAATTGCTGCAAACTAGGTTTTAACCCTGTGGTCTGTGTTGGCTTTGAAAACTTTGCCGTCTGATTTACCTTAACCCTGATTGCAAGCGCATTCCCAAGCCACTTGCAACCGCCGACTGTAAGGCCCTCTATTGGACCATTTATCGCGGCACTTTTTAATGCTTGTTCGTGTGTTTCTCCATTTGCTATGCAAGTATATTCAATCTTCTATTGCTCTGGTTGCACCTATTCCTACTCCTGCTCCACTTGTTACATATCGGCTTCCATCCATGAAATCTTTTTCGCTTTTTGTGTTGTATAGCACTCCACTTCCTATTCCAAAAAGCTCATAATACATACGTTGATCTTCTTCATCTCGCCTTGCCAACTCTAGATTTGACGTTACTATATCTATTTTTCTTCCGTATTTTGATAATACAACTCCAAGCACCGAAATTATAAATGACTTTCCTTCTCCGGTCTTGATTTCACCTATTGCTCCTTGTCCATTTATTATTTCATCTGCTAGCCTTATTATCCCCATTGCCTGCACCGGTCTAGGACTGATTCTAAAGCCATTCTTTGATGCTATGCTATCTGACCAATATATTTTGTTGCACACAAATGCCGTAATGTTCCCTATATCACATACACTTGTGCCTTTAACTGTATCACTGCCTCGATACCCTTTATTTGCCGTTGCACTTAATACTTTCTTAACTTCTTCTGCATATTTTGCATTTGCTGGATCAACTTTTACCAAGTCTTCCACTGTTGTCTCTTTAGGTTTAAACTCGGTCAACTCAATTCTATCCGCCGGATTTGCAATTTCTTTTACAAACTGAATATCATCACTACATTCGAAGTTATAGTTAGGTACCGTGTACACTATTGGGTTCTCTACAGGTTCACATTCCTTTTTTGTTTTCTCGCTTATGTCTTTAAGAAGTTCCTTACGGCACTTTATTGTTTTTAAATTAGTGCAATCATCGAACGCATCTTTGTCAACTGTTTTTACGCTATCGGGAAGCTCTATGTATTCAAGACTTGAAAAACCTTTCAGCATTTCTCGGCTTACTCGTTCTATTCCCTCTGGTATTACCAAACCTTTGACTTGTTCCTTGTAGATCATTTCAAAGAATCTTGGATCACACTTCACAAATTCTAAATTCCTGCAATTTCTGAATGTTCCAGGTTCTATATTCTTCACGCTGCTTGGGATTACTAGCTCTTTTAAGTTTATCCAATTCTCAAACTCGGATTTTTTTATTTCTTTGATTCCATCTGGAATAATTGCTTTTGTACTAAATATGGAATTCCATTTCTCGTCACATTTGATATTCACTAGCTTTTTGCAATATTTAAATGTGTCCTGCTCAATATTCCCTACTGATTCAGGAATAGCAATACTTTCTAAATTAACGCAGCCTTGGATTTCGTCTTTTGATATTTCTTCTGTTTTGTCACTTATTAATAAAGTTTTAATCTTACTTTTATCAAATTTATATAACCATTTAGGGTTACATCCTACACAGCTTAATTTATTTAAGCCTTTAAATGTTCCTTCTTCAATATTTTCCACACTATCTGGAATTATTAAACATTCCAAATTGGTGCAGCCCGCAAACATAGATCTTGTGATATCTTTTACTCCGTCGGGAACGATTACGACTTTTAGATTTTCTTTATTTAAATCTTTTAACCATTTAGGATCACATTTTATGCACTTTAACCTTTTAAATCCCTTTAATATGTTTGAATCTATACTTTTTACGCTTGTCGGTATCTCTATTCCTTCGAGATTTTGATAAGCCTCATAGTCCACTGAAGACATTCTCTCTGTGCCATACGCTACATTTAAGCCTGTCTCTAATTGCTTTCTTTGTTCTTCAGTGCACTCTACTCTTTTTAAGTTTGCACATCCATCAAAAGCTGTTGGGCTTATATATTTTACCGACTCTGGAATTTTTATCATTTCAAGTTTTTTACAATTTCTAAATGCTCCATCTTCTATTGTTGTTACTGAATTCGGTATTTCTGCAACTCTTAGATTTGTACATCCACTGAACGACTCTTTTGGTATTACTTTTACACCATTCGGTATTTTAAATTCAATTATTGCCTCTTTATTGAAATTACTTATCCATTTTGGATCACAAGTCAAAATCCCAATCCATTTGCTTCCTTCAAATGCTCCATCTTTTATATCAGTTACACTTAGGGGAACTTCCAAAAATTCAAGATTTGTACATCCCTTAAAGGTATCTTTTGCAATGCACTTGACACCGTCTTGTATCGCAATCTGTTTAAGTTGTGACCTGTTAAAATTATTTAATAACTTCGGATCACATTTTATAGAGACTATATTTTTATAATTATCGATTAACCCCAGATACTCACTTGGAACAGATAACGGAATTTCCATCACTTTTGTTTTATTAGCATCTGCAAAAAACTTTCTTAGTTCTTTTGGATAAGGTACACATATACTTTCAGTTCTGCCCATTTGATCCATAACATCCATGTAGATTTTATAGTCAATCGATAAATTTTGGGGAATCCAATCAGCTGTATCCGAACTGTCCATATCTTTTATGACTCCCCAATTTTTCCAATTTTCCCCTTTTTCATTTACTTCTACCCACACAAATTTATATTTATATCCAACCTTATTTCCTAAAACACATGATTTAATCGTCCTTTTTGAGCTTCCTAATCCAAATTGTATGTCCATAATCTGGCTTTTTAATGACGTCTCCCATATACCATGAACAGTCTTGATATTGCCTGATCGATCTTTCACGTCCATATATATAATATATTTACCTGTCATGTCTTTAGGTTTCCATCTACACGTCTTAGAAGAATTAAAGTCACGTATAATTCCCCACTGACTCCAATCACTTTTATTGTCTTTCACGCGTGACCATACAAACTTATACTCATATCCTGATGTATTCCTTATTACATCAGCTTCTAGTTCGACATCATCTTCTCGCAATATAATATTTATTCCTTTTAACTGACTTTCTAATGACATTTCCCATATACCATAAACAGTCTTAATATCTCCTGATTGGTCTTTCACGTTCATATATATCATATATTTACCTGTCATGTCTTTAGGTTTCCATCTACACGTCTTAGAAGAATTAAAGTCACGTATAACTCCCCACTGACTCCAATCACCTTCACCGTCTTTCACACGCGACCATACAAACTTATACTCATATCCTGATGTATTCCCTATTACATTAGCTCCTAGTTCGACAGCATCTTCTCGCAATATAATATTTATTCCTTTTAACTGACTAATTGATACTGCCTCCACATATTGCAATTGACCACACAATAGCGATACAAGGAATATTATTATTAAAAAAACGCTTTTTAACCTTCTCATTCAAAATTCTTCCTTCTGAACTTTTTACTATAGTATTATAATATATATTTTATCTAATATCTTGCTAAAAATATATTTTCTCTATTTTATACAATAATTTTCTTCACATTTAATAACTATTATCTTTTTTAACATTCATAATATATAAATACATCTATGGACTGAATATAATAAGATTTAAATTTCTATCGAAAACAAAGTGTTTCATACCAATATGGTTGAAAATGATTTCACAATAGAAATAGCAAAACACCTACCTATGAAAGCTACTTACTCAAGGTACACAGAACATAAATATTATACAAGGCTACTATTCCCTACGAGTAACAAAGATAAAGAATATAGCAAACAGGATAAAAAATATTCCCGAGGGAAATACTCGTGAATATTTCTATAATTAGAACTCATAACTTTTTAGTTACTTTGCTCTGTCTTAAAAATTATAAACCATGTGAAAGTATAATCTATCTTATTAAACCGTGCGGAAGTATGCAACCACCTATAAAAACACCACATTTATTCTTCATTTTCTTTCGACTCAGCAGATTCAGCGATTTCACGCAGTTTACTTTCGAGTATTTCTTTGTTAGGAAGACAAAGCTGATAATCGGCAATCAAAGCCGGTGATAAATTTCTGTTTAAAGCATACTTGACCACAGTATCATCTTTATCTGTGCATAAAATCAAACCGACACTTGGATTTTCATTTTCTTTCTTTATATCTTGGTCAAGTGCTTCAAGATAAAAGTTGAGCTGTCCTAAATGTTCAGGTTTAAATTTTTCTGTCTTAAGTTCTATGGCAACTAAACACGATAGTTCTCTATTATAAAACAACAAGTCTATAAAGAAGTCTGTGTTTCCTACTTGGATTCTATATTCTTCTCCTACGAATGTAAAATCTTTTCCAAACTCGAGTATAAAGTCTTTAATATTTGAAACGATGGATTTTCTCAAATCTTTTTCTTTATGATTTTCAGGTAAATTTAAAAACTCTAGCACATAGCTATCTCGTAAACATGAAAGACCTTTATTTTTTGAAATAAACAGTTCATTCTTCTTATCGGAAAGCATCATTCTTTCAAATAACATACTATCCATCTGTCTATCAAGTTCACGTGCCGAATACTTATTTTTGATACATAGTCTAAGATAAAATTCTCTTGCTTCATTACTTTTGGCTCTTGCCATAATCAACATATTATTTGACCAGCTAATTTCTCGCAACAGTGTTGCGAGTTTTTCATTCTTACAATATGTATCGTAAAATTGTTTCATACGCCAAATATTAGATGCGGAAAATCCTTTAATACCCTCGTTCTTATGTTGTATAAATTCAGAAAGCTCTTTAACTACAGATTTGCCCCATTCATTTTTGCTAACTTTCTCACTTACAAATTTGCCTATTTCCCAATACATATTTATAAGTTCACGATTTACGGCTTTAAAAGCATCTCTACGTGAATTTTCTATTATTTCAATTATTCTATCAAAATTTTGATTTAATTCTTCTTTATTTGAATTAACCAGCTCCATTTTATCGCCACCATTTCTTAATTTTTTATTATACCATAACCTTAAAAATTTATAAACCACAACAAGTATAAAATCTGTCTCTAGATCGGCAGATTTTATATTACTTAAATTATTTCACATAACACCAAGGATTTTTAGTAACTTAATACAATCAATATAGCCCTGTTTGTAAAGATATGATTGCTCGAAAGCTGATATATGAAAAATATCCATTTCATGCTTATTCATGATTTCCTTGTCTTCTGCAGAGAGTTTATTTAAAATTACTGCAACTGTCTTCACATTATTTCTTTCATTTTCTTGACATTTCCTATATTCCGTATTCTCCAATTTTAGATTAGATAGTGTATCCTCAATCATGTTACTCATGAAATCTGTATATGCTGATTTAAAGTTATCCATTATAGGTTTCACTCCAATATGAAATGATATAGCTTTTTAGAGCTTTCAGCATCTACATAGCAGAGCATTTCAAGCCCTCGAATTACAATTTGTTGTGCTGCTGATACCATAATTGGGCCAAACGCAAATGCCTCGCACATTGCACCATTTAATTTTTCCATACGATCTTCACCAATTATTTTAGTTATTCTTTCATACATCTTATTAGATACAGGATAATCAACCCCAGATAAAATGTTTTTCATATAAATATGTTTTACTTTTTCAGCAAAAATATCTAAGTGATTTATCAGAATATTACCTGCATAAAATTGTACCTTCGAGTGCATATTAATAAAATTCGTATGATGATTTTTAATATAGTCTTAAGAGATATCAAAAAATTCACTTTTTTCTTTTTTCTCTTTCGTTCCACACAATATGTAACAATCTGCAAGAACTTTCCAGCATACATTACTTGAGACTTCGCCTACTGTAGATAAATCAAAGAGTGCCAAAACTTCAATGACTTTTGATAAATACTGGTCTAAATAATATCCTCTTTCTCCAAGATCTTTACGTATTCCAGCAGACAATTCCCAAAAATCTTGTACATATTTTATAATATACTCACAACTTGGTCCAACAAACAGCACATCCATGTCTTCAAAAATATTCATTTCAAAACCCTTATAATTTAATATCTTGAGATTTATACCAACAATCGTTGGTATAAATTGAATTTTAATACATCATAATTATTTTGTCAATAACAATTGTAGGTGATGGGAAATGAAAAATACTTTGGCAAAGCGTTTAAGAAAATGTAGGAAGGATGCAAAATTAACACAAAGAGAAGTTGCTATTTACTCAGATATTACTGAAAAAGCATATCAAAATTACGAACTTATGACTCGTGAACCTAAGCTAGAAATTTTAATAAGAATAGCAGATACTCTCAACGTTTCATTAGACTACCTCACAGGCAGAACAGACAACAAAACAATTAACAAATAATTTAGTCAAGTAAATATCCACATAAAAATAAAAAAGGGATTATATCACAGTCTTTTTGCTGTTTTACAATCCCCTTTGTTTATTCATTATTCTTATTTAATTCTCATTTTTAAATTTAAAATGTAGCATTCCATCTATATCAACTATAGCTTTATCTAACATGGCATACCAAAGTGATTCATTAAACTCAGATAAAAGATTATTATTTAATTTAAGATGGTTTATGAATGCATATATCTTGTCACGACGAACTATTAAATCCTGTCTTTTCTCTTTGACTTTAGTGAGCTTATCTTTGGTTGTTTCATACCTATTAGTATAAAAATTGTATTTTTGATTATATTCATCTTGATTCATAGGCTTTCTTGAATTTTCGTATATTAAGGATTTCATAAGCTCCACTATTACTTTGCATTCCTCTTCGAGTTTTACAATCTCATCATCTATCGTCTTGGTATCAATAATACTTAAAATCACTTCTTCGCAATCCTTTATAATTGACTCTTTATTCTCAATCAAATTGTTAAAGGCTTTTATAAACTCCTCTTTTATCTTCTCTTCGCTTAAATGGGGAGTTTTGCACTTTTCCTTATTCTTGAACTTAGCATTACATTGCCAAATTACCTTTTTATATTTATCATTCGAATGCCATACTTTTGATCCATAAAATCCTCCACATTCTCCACAAACAATCTTACTTGAGAATGGACTTATACTACTGTGACCACAACTAGACATTTTTCGTTTTTTCATTTCATCTTGAACTAAATCATATACTTCAGGAGAAATAATCGCCTCGTGACTATTCTTTACGTAATATTGAGGTATTTCACCGTTGTTTTTCTTTTTCTTCTTTGTTAAAAAATCGACTGTATAACATTTCTGTAAAAGCGCATCGCCCTTATATTTTTCATTTGTAAGAATACTTTTAACTGTACTCGTAGTCCATTTTTCTTTGCCAGCTGGAGTAGGTATTTTTTTGTTGGTTAGATACGTTGAAATTGCTGATATAGTTTTACCTTCAAGGAATAACCTATAAATTAATCTGATAATTTTAGCTTCTTTTTCCACGATTTTTGGAAACCCATCTTCTCCTTTTTCATATCCTAAAAACTGCTTGTAAGGAAGACTTACCTTACCATCTGCAAAGCGTTTTCTTTGTCCCCATGTAACATTTTCGCTTATTGACCTTGACTCTTCCTGTGCAAGCGAACTCATTATTGTTATTAATAATTCTCCTTTTGAATCCAATGTATAGATATTTTCCTTCTCAAAATATACCTCCACACCTTTTTCCTTAAGCTTTCGTACTGTGGTTAAGGTATCAACTGTATTTCTTGCAAATCTTGATACTGATTTTGTCACTATCAAATCTATCTTTCCATCAAGTGCATCTTGGATCATTCGTTTAAATCCATCTCGTTTTTTGGTATTCGTTGCAGTAATTCCTTCATCTGTATAAATACTGGCGAACTCCCAGTTATCTTTTGACTTTATATATCTTGTATAATAATCCACCTGTGCTTCGTAACTTAAAATTTGCTCCTCATTGTCCGTTGATACTCTGGCATAAGCTGCAACCCTTTTTCTTCGCCATATAACCTTTGGAGTATTTGTGAATAGGTCTAACGTTGCAGGAATAACCGTAATTTTACGACTTACATTTGTATTATAGTTTACAGCTTGATCCAAAGTTTTTACTCCTCTCAATGCTATTTATCTTGTTTTCTCTTGCAAGTTG
>CAKSUE010000014.1 GCA_934501135.1 uncultured Eubacteriales bacterium
ACTGTAGGCGTATCTGTTTCTAAAATTATATCAGAGGTATTAAAAGTACCAGTATATACATTCTCTCATCAGGCTGGCCATATAGTTTCGGCCCTTTATTCTGCAAATAAATTAGAGTTATTATCTAGAAAATTTTTAGCATTCCATGTTTCTGGGGGAACAACTGAGGCGGTAATTGTTAGACCTAATATCGAAAACGTAATTAAATGTGAAAGAGTATTTAAAACGTTAGATTTAAATGCAGGGCAAGCAATAGATAGAATCGGAGTAATGCTGGGGCTAGATTTCCCAGCAGGCAAAGAGCTAGAAAAATTTGCACTAAGATATGATAAAAAAATAAAAACCAAACCTTGTATAAAAGGGGTAGATTGCTGTCTTTCAGGATTAGAAAACATTTGCAGGAAGATGAAAGATGACAATGAAAGCAATGATAAAATTGCAAGGTATTGTATAGAATACATAATTAATACTTTAGATATTGTTTGCCAAAGGCTTTTAGAGAAGTATGGAGGTATACCAATTGTATTTTCTGGTGGAGTAATGTCTAATAGTATAATAAATAGCAGGTTTACAGAGAAGTATAAGGCGATTTTTGCAAGTCCTGAGTTTTCTTCAGATAATGCTGCAGGAATCGCAATTTTATCGGCTATTAAGGGAGAAGTCTATGAAAGATAGGATTATCTTAAGTATTTCGCAGTTGAACTTTTATATAAAATCACTTTTTGAAAGCGACAGTAAATTGAACGATTTATTAATTCAAGGCGAAATATCTAATTTTACAGATCATTACAAATCGGGGCATTTATACTTTTCTTTAAAAGATGAGCACTCCATTGTAAAGGCTGTAATGTTTTCAGGAAACACAAAAAGGCTAAGGTTTTTTCCGGAAAATGGGATGAAGGTAATAGTAAGAGCAAGAGCTTCTATTTATGAGGTGAGTGGTCAATATCAGTTATACGTTGAGGATATGCAACCAGATGGAATAGGTTCATTAAGCCTGGCTTTTGAACAGTTAAAGGATAAACTACAAAAAGAGGGATTATTTGATATTTCAACAAAGAAACCTATCCCCAAATATCCTAAAAGAATAGGCGTTGTTACTTCAGATACAGGAGCTGCTGTTAGAGATATAGAAAATATATTAGCTAGAAGATATCCTATTGCAGAGATAGTGTTGTGCCCTGTTTTAGTGCAAGGCGATGAGGCACCAGCTCAGATTATTGATGCTATAATAAGGTTTAACGCAATAAGGGCCTGCGATGTTATGATTATAGGACGCGGTGGAGGTTCTATTGAAGATTTATGGGCTTTTAACGATGAACAAGTAGCAAGGGCTATATATAAATCGAAAATTCCAATAATTTCAGCGGTTGGCCATGAAACTGACTTTACTATCTCAGATTTTGTTGCAGATTTAAGAGCTCCAACACCGTCAGCTGCTGCCGAGTTATCTGTTCCGGATATTAATGATATATATGATGAAATTGATTCTTATGTATCGTCTTTAAATAGAAACATGAATCATATAACGGAGTTTTGTAGAAAGGAACTGTCTAGGCTATCGCGTGCATTGAAAAATAGAAGCCCTAAAAAAGTAGTTGAAGAAAAAAGACTTCGTCTAGATATAATAGATTCCGAACTAATAAGGACTTTTAGCTCTGTTTTATCTTTACATAAAGATAGGTTTACAAAATTAAACAGCAAGCTCAATATAATTAGCCCGTTAAAGGTTTTATCTATGGGTTACAATATAGCAGTATCGAAGAATGAAAAGCCAATTAAAAGTGTTAATGATGCTATTATTGGAGAAGATTTAACGCTTAGAATGACCGACGGAGAAATAGACTGCACAGTTAAAAATAAAAAGACTTATATTGAAAGGTTATGATATATTGAAAAAGTTGAGTTTTGAGGAATCTATAAATAAACTAGAGGAGATAGTAAAAAAGCTTGAAAGTGGGGAAGAATCACTGGAATCATCTTTAAAGCTATTTGAAGAAGGTACAAAGCTATCTATTAATTGTTACAAGACGTTAAAAAGTGCAGAACAAAAGGTTAGCTTGTTATCTCAAAAAGAAGCTGAAATCGAAGAATAATTTAACTTGTAACTATGAAGGGGTAATATACATGGGAACAAATTATTTGCATTATAAAGATTTGATACAGGAATCTCTAAAAAAATATATGCCTGAAAATAAGGCTACGTATTCGGAACTTTATGAATCTATTAGATATGCTCTGCTAGCACCGGGTAAGCGGATAAGGCCCATTCTAACTCTTTTATTTTGCGAGTTATGCTCTGGAGAAATAAATAAAGCATTGCCATTTGCATGTGCAGTTGAAATGATTCATACTTACTCTCTAATACATGATGATTTACCATGTATGGATGATGATGATATGAGAAGAGGTAGGCCCTCCAACCATATTGTTTATGGAGAAGATACAGCCTTACTGGCCGGAGACGCTTTAATTAGTTTAGCATTTGAAACTATGTTAAAGGATGATAATCTATCTGAGAGTGATATGCTAGATGCATATAAAGCGGCAAAGGTTTTGGCGGTAGAGTCAAGAAAGATGGTTGAGGGTCAGATTATAGACTTAAAACATGAAGGAAAACAGATTGATATGGAGATTTTAAGAGAAATGGATGAAAAGAAAACATGTGCTCTTATATCTGCTGCTTGTGAAATAGGCTGTATTATTGCTGGGGCATCAGATAATGAAAGAAAAGCTGCAAGAGAATTTGCGATCTCAATTGGGATGGCATTTCAAATAATGGATGATATACTAGATGTAACAGCAGATGAAAAATCCTTGGGAAAACCTGTTGGAAGCGATGAATCTAATAATAAATCTAATTATGTTTCAATTTTAGGACTTGAAAAATCTAAAATGCTTGTTGAAGAATATACAAACCGTTCTATAAAGGCTTTAAGTCAATTTGACGGAGACACAAAAAATTTAATTGATTTAGCTGTTAGCTTGTCTTCAAGGAATAATTAGTATATAATTATTCCTTAAAGTTTTTAGAGCTGTAAGGGTGGGAAATTTATGTCAGAATATGATATTTTAAATAAAATAGAGTCGCCGAAAGATCTAAAACAATTAACATTTGATGAAATAGAGTTATTATGCGATCAAATAAGATATAAACTGATCGGAACAGTTTCAAAAACAGGTGGTCATTTGGCTTCTAATTTAGGTGTGGTAGAGTTAACTGTGGCATTGCATAAAGTGTTTAACTCTTCTAATGACCGTATTGTATGGGATGTTGGCCATCAGTGCTATACACATAAAATGTTAACAGGGCGGCTTAAACTAATAGATACAATTAGACAGGAAGGTGGACTTTCGGGCTTTCCAAAAAGAAATGAGAGTAAATATGATGCATTTAATGCAGGTCATAGCAGCACCTCAATTTCTGCGGCATTTGGAATACTAAAAGCGAAAGAAATGTGTAATGAGCCTGGTCATGTTATTGCAGTTATTGGAGATGGTGCTTTAACAGGTGGGCTTGCTTATTTAGGACTAAATAATTCTGGGAGATAAAAAAGGAATTTTATTGTTATATTAAATGATAATAAAATGTCAATATCAAAAAACGTTGGATCAATAGCAAGATATTTGGCGCACATGCGAACAAAGCCTACTTATTTAAAAGTAAGAAATAATCTTGGTGATATAGTTGAAAAGACCCCTGTTTTTGGCAAGCCGTTAAGTAGACTATTAAGTAAATCTAAAGAGACATTAAAAAGTGCTATATATGACAGTACTCTGTTTCAGGATATGGGATTCTTTTACTATGGACCTTTTGATGGACATAATATTAATGAATTGTTGAATGTTCTTAATGTTGCAAAGAAAATTAATGGTCCAGTTCTCATTCACGTTATTACAACAAAAGGAAAAGGTTATAAGTTTGCGGAAAAAGATCCAAGAAATTTTCATGGGATATCGGGTTTTGATATAAAGACTGGGGAACAATCATTATCAAACCCTAATTTTTCTGAAGAATTTGGTTCAGAGCTTTGTAAGCTTGCTAAAAATGACACAAGAATTTGTGCAATAACAGCGGCAATGAAAATGGGCACAGGATTAATGGAGTTTGCAAGGGAATTTAAAGACAGATTTTTTGATGTTGGAATAGCTGAAGAACATGCAGTTACTTTTGCAGGTGGATTGTCTGCAGGAGGAATGCTTCCGATTTTTGCAGTTTATTCAACTTTTTTACAAAGAGCATACGACCAAATTATACATGATGCAGCTATCCAGAATTTGAAAATGGTTATTGCTGTGGATAGAGCCGGAATAGTTGGAGAAGATGGGGAAACTCATCAAGGCATATTTGATGTATCATTCTTAAATGCAATTCCTAATGTTACAATCCTTTCCCCAACCTATTATAGCGATCTATCAATAATGTTATATAATGCATTTTATAAATATGACGGTGTTGTAGCGGTGAGATATCCTAGAGGTTCAGAACTTTACAAACCGAAGGATTTTGTTTCAACTGATAGTAGTTTCGATGTCTATTGCCACGATAAAACAAATATTGCCATTGTTACTTACGGTAGGCTTTTTTCTTATGCGTGTAAAGCAAAAGAAAAACTTAAGGAAAAGGGAATTAATGTTAGTATAATAAAGTTAAATAAAATAAAACCTATACCTAGAGAAGCTATTGAAACAATTAATAAATATACAAAAATATTTTTCTTTGAAGAAACAATGAAGTGTGGAGGTATTGGTGAGCATCTTAGGACAAGACTTTCAGATTTAAATTTTGAGGGCGATTATCATATAAGTGCTGTAGAGGATAGATATGTTCAACATTCTTCAGTTAAAAATACGCTAAAAAACTTAGGTCTTGATGATGATGGAATGGTTAATACAATTTGCAGTGGAGTGTAGATAGTGAAAGAGAAAAAAAGGCTTGATGCTTTAGTTTACGAATTAGGATATGCTCAGAGTAGAGAAAAAGCAAAAGCTCTGATTATGTCGGGAAATGTATACGTAAACAACCAAAAATCAGATAAACCGGGAACCTCTTATGATACAACAGTATTAATAGAGGTAAGAGGAAAAGGAATTAAGTATGTAAGCAGAGGCGGGCTAAAACTAGATAAGGCAGTAAAAACTTTTAATATATCGCTTAAAGATAACACCTGTATGGATATAGGAGCATCGACAGGAGGCTTTACAGATTGTATGCTTCAAAATGGAGCTAAAAAGGTATATTCTATAGATGTTGGATATGGACAGCTAGATTGGAAGCTTAGAACAGATGATAGGGTTATTAATTTAGAACGTACAAATATTAGATATATAACAGAAAAAGAGGTCCCTGAAAAAATAGATTTTTTCAGCGTTGATGTCTCTTTTATATCGCTATGCTTAGTTCTTCCGGTTGCAAGGAAATTTATGAAAGATACTGCAAAGGCTGTTTGCTTAATAAAACCACAATTTGAGGCTGGCCGTGAAAATGTAGGAAAAAAGGGAGTAGTCAGGGATTATAAGATACATATAGAGGTTATAAATAAGATAAAAGATTTTGTAATAAACAATGGATTTGATGTTTTAGGCATTGATTATTCTCCTGTAAAAGGTCCAGAGGGTAATATAGAGTATCTTATGTATTTAGGCATGACAGAGAGTGAAATAGGAAATGTGTCTGATAATATTATCGGCAGCGTAGAAGAGATTGTTGAAAAATCGCATTACGATTTGAATGGTGGGATATAGATTGAAGATAGCAGTAATACCTAATTTATCTAAAAAAGATGCAGATGTATATACTTGTGAAGTGATTAAGAAAATATTTTCATTAAATGCTGAAGTATTAATGTTATCTGACAAAAAGGGACTTTTTAATAATAACAAAATAAAATATTATTCTCATATTAATAGTCTTATATTTAATTGTGATATAGTTATAACAATTGGTGGAGATGGAACTATAATTCATAAAGCAAAACATGCAGCAAGGTTTTCTAAACCTATACTTGGAATTAACCTTGGAAAAGTTGGATTTGTGGCGGGCCTCGAGCGAACAGAAATAGATAGACTGGATCAATTGATAAACGGAGATTATACTATTGAAAAGAGAACGATGCTTTCTGTAAATTTAAAAAGTGGAAATAGAATAAGAAAGTTTTATGCTTTAAATGATGCAGTAATAACTAAAGGAGTATATTCAGGGCTTGTTAGTCTGAATGTTACATTGAATAATGATAAGATAACTGAATATGTTGCAGATGGCATAATATTAGCCACACCAACTGGTTCAACAGCCTATTCGCTTTCGGCCGGAGGGCCGGTAATTGAACCAAGCATGAAGTGTATATTATTAACGCCAATATGCCAACATTCCATGTTCTCAAGACCGATTATTTTTGGAAGGAATTCCAAAATAAATATTACAGCTAAAACCAGGAAAAAAGATGAGTCGGTTTTATCTATAGATGGAGGAAGACCGATAATTATTAGAGATAAAGATTTAGTTTCAGTGGAAATAGCAAAGATGGCAGCATCATTAATAAAACTTAAAAATCAGAATTTTTATAAAGTATTGAACTCAAAGCTTTCCGAAAGGAGAATTTAAATGAAGGATAAAAGACATAGGAAGATACTTGAATTGATTGACAATTTTAGCATTGAAACACAGGACGAGTTATTAAATATGTTAAGGGATTGTGGGTTTAATGTTACACAGGCAACTGTTTCTAGAGATATAAAAGATTTAAGACTAGTAAAAATTATAGACGATAACAGTAAATATAGATATGCTCCAGATATAAATTCAGGTGATAATACAACATATAATATATTGAAAAGGTTTTCTTATTCAATAAAAGACATAGAAAGTTCAGGAAATCTTGTTGTTATAAAAACTTTAAGCGGAATGGCCCAAGCAGTGTGTGCAAATATAGATTCAATGGAGATCGATGGTGCACTAGGTACTATTGCTGGAGATGACAATATTTTTATATTGATGAGAGATCAAGAGTCACTTAATAGATTTATTTATGAGACAAGGAAGCTATTGTCTAGGTAGTTTACTATAATTTAATATGTTTTTATGTTTATAAAAGGAAAGGTAGGGCTATGATCTCAAATTTATACATAGAAAATATTGCTGTAATTGAAAGGGCAAGTATAGATTTTTTAAATGGATTTAATGTTATGACAGGGGAAACAGGTGCGGGTAAGTCTATAGTAATAGATTCGATAAACCTGATTCTAGGGCAAAGAGCACCAAAAGATATTATAAGATCAGGTTCCGAAAAGGCATTTGTTAGCGCGTCGTTTAGTGATTTGTCATCTGACTCTATTAAGACTATGAGGCATTTAGGTTTTGAGCCTGATGAAGATGGGCTTTTAATTATACAAAGGGAAATTAGTCTTAATGGAAAAAATGTGTGCAGAATTAATTCAAGACCCACAACAGTGTCAACATTAAAGCAAATTGGTCAAATCCTTATAAATATTCATGGACAACATGAAAACTTTGGGCTTTTATCTGCGGATTCACACCTTTCGTATATCGATAATATAGGTGAGTTAATTGACGATATTAATAATTTTAAAAAGGAATTTAATAAACTTAAAGAAATACAGTCTGACTTAAATAAAATTAATTCAGATGAATCTGAAAAGGCAAGAAAAATTGATTTGCTGAAATATCAAATAGATGAAATAGAACTGATAAATCCATTGCCAAATGAAGATGAGGAATTAAAAGCGCAGAGGGAAGTATATATAAATAGTGAGAGAATATCCACATATTTATCTGAAGCTAGATCTGCTATCAATGGTGATGAAGAAAGTTCAGGTGCATTGCAGTTACTTGAAATAGCAACAAATTCAATTTTAGATGTTTCATCGTTTGTTCCTGAAGCTGAGAAGTTATATTCTAGACTACAGGACTTAGTTTATGAATTAGAGGATTGTTCCGCCGAACTTATTGATGTATACTCGGATGTTGAGTATAACCCTATAGAGTTAGAAAATGTAGAGGAGAGGCTAGATTCTATTTATAAATTAACAAGAAAATACGGATCAAATGTAAATGAAGTATTATCGTATTTGGAAAAAGCGAAGGATGAGTTAGAGAATATAGAGCTTTCAGAGTTAAAGGCAGAAAAATTAGAAAAAGATTTACAAGAAAGCAAAATGAATGCTACAAGATTAGCTGAAGTTTTATCTAAAAAACGCAGAAAGGTATCTGAAAGTTTTTCTAAAAGAGTAAAGGGTGAACTCGAATTTTTGGCAATGCCAGGGGTTAGATTTCAAGTGTCTAATAAAATAGGTGATTTAACCTTAAACGGAATTGACAATATGGAATTTCTAATATCCACTAATCCGGGTGAACCTCCAAAACCAATTTCAAAGATAGCATCTGGTGGAGAATTATCGAGAATAATGCTTGCTATAAAAAGCGTTATTGCCGATAAAGATAATATTGATACACTTATATTTGATGAGGTGGATATAGGAATCAGTGGTGGCGTATCTCAAAAGGTAGGGCTTAAACTTAAAGAAGTTTCAAAAAATCATCAGGTAATATGTGTAACACATTCAGCGCAGATTGCAGCTTTGGCAGATGCACACTTTTTAATAAATAAGATTGTTAAGAATGATAAAACATATACTAAGATAGATAAACTTAGTTATGATGCCAGAAGAAATGAACTTGCTAGAATTATAGGAGGAGAGGATATTACAGATGTAACGCTTGCAAATGCGACTGAAATACTTGAAACAGCTCAGAATAAATTATAAAATTACGTGTGATGGAGGGGATAATATGCTTAAAATAGAGAAGGGATTAAGAATCAAAAATAAAAAAATATTTATGTGGATAAGTGCATTAATTAACTTTGTGGCTGCTGCTTTGATAATAATAGCTATATTTTCTGATAAATTTACGTCGGAACAATATGGCATTGCACTTATTTGGATTAGTGCTATAATAAATTATTCGATCAATGAAATTATAGTGTTTAAATATAAACCAGAAACCAAAAAGTTACTTGAGAGTACTATTTCAAAAACTCAAGTGAAAGCCAAATCTAAAAGCTTTGACTTTACAATGTTAATTTCATTAATTGCTTGTCTTATATGTTCCCTAATATTTGCTATTAATGGAACTGAAAGTTCACAGTTTATTTTAGGTATTTATGTAGCTGCGATAGTTCTATTTTTTGTTATGTTTGCAACAAAAACTTATTTTACATCTAAATTTAGGAAACACATTACTGAATAGATTATCGATAAAAGGAATGGCGTATTGCTATTCCTTTTTTACTTCGATAATAGAAAAATATTTTTTAGAGGTACTTGACAAGAAAATTACACAGTTGTATAATACTTTTGCAAACAAAACTTTGCAAAAATACAATAAAACTTGTAACGGAGGTACCATGAATAAAGAAGAAGTATTAAGAAAAAACCGGGAGCTAAAAAAGGATGAAGGTATTGAAAATGCAGAAAATAAGGGGAGAATGCTGGGAAAAATAGTAATTTGTCTGGTTGTTTCCTTTGAATGCTTTTTTAGTCTGTTTACTAAACAGGATGCTAGCGGGATATTATTGATATTTTTTGCATTTATTACTGCTGAAGCGATTCCGTTATATAGATTTACACATAGAAAAACATACCTTATAACAATTATATTTGGGACTGTGGCTTCACTGTCATTTTTAGTAAGCTATATTTTACCTTATGTGAGATAGCAATATGAATGATAAATTAATATTGAAAAATAATTTAAAGGTAGCCAGAGCGGAAAAGAATATTTCACAGTCTTA
>CAKSUE010000015.1 GCA_934501135.1 uncultured Eubacteriales bacterium
GGAACTCGACCATACACTTACATCTAGAGATGTAATTAACACTAAAATTAGAGTAATTTTAGATGAAGCAACAGATCCATGGGGAATTAAAGTTAACCGTGTTGAACTTAAGAATATATTACCCCCAAGAGAAATTCAAGATGCTATGGAAAAACAGATGAAGGCAGAGCGTGAAAGGCGTGCTAGAATTTTGGACGCAGAAGGAGAAAAGAGAAGTGAAATCCTTGTTGCCGAAGGTCACAAAGAGGCTGCTATATTAAGAGCAGATGCAGTAAAAGAGACGAAAATCCGTGAGGCTGAAGGTGAGGCTACAGCTATTTTGTCAGTTCAGCGAGCTTATGCTGATAGTTTAAAAATGCTAAATGAAGCAAGCCCAACAGAAAAAGTTATTGCACTTAAGAGCCTTGAGGCATTCCAAAAAGCAGCAGATGGTAAGGCAACTAAGATTATTATACCGTCTGAAATTCAGTCAATGGCTGGTCTTGCATCTTCAGTTAAAGAATTATTTACAGAATAATATTATAAAAACTCGAGCATAAAGTATATGTTCGAGTTTTTTACTTTGAAAATTTGTAATTATGTGGTAAAATTATTTGTAAATGAATAAGGAATGGTTTAATGAGTATTGGAATATCAACAGCATGTCTTTATCCAGATGTCACAGAAGTTTCGTTAAAAAGGTTAATAAATATAGGGTTTAAAACTTTTGAAGTCTTTTTAAATAGTCCAATGGAGCTAGACGACGAATTTATTTATGAAATAAAAGGCCTATTAAATACAAATGGTTGCAAAGTAAAATCAATACATCCTTTTTCATCGGGAATGGAACCATTTATGATATTCTCTAGTTATTATAGAAGATTTAAAGATAGCCTAAAATATTACGAAAAATATTATAAAGCTGCTTTAAAGTTAGGCGCTGAAATTTTGGTTTTACATGGAGGAAAAAAGAAACCAAGTGGTGGAATATCAGATGAAGAGTATTTTGAACGTTTTTATAAACTTTCAGAATTAGGAGAAAAGTATAATGTAGTATTGGCTCATGAGAATGTTAATGCATTTGTATGTCAAAACCCGGACTTTATTATAAAGATGAACAATGCATTAAAAGAAAAAGCTAAATATGTTTTTGATATAAAACAATCAATTAGAGCCGGACATGACCCTATAGAGGTTTGCAAGGCAATGGGAAAAAATATTGTTCATGTTCATATAAATGACAATAAGTTGGGTGATGATTGTCTTCTGCCTGGGTTTGGCTCGATGAAGTATCATGCAATTAAAGAGATTTTAGATAGAAATAATTATCATGGAGACTTTATTATAGAGGTTTATAGAAACAGCTTTAATGAACTAGATGAGCTAGTTAGAGCTAGGGAATTTTTAAGTAAAGAGTTTAATAATAAGTAATTGATGAGGTGGAAAAGATGAAATGTCCATATTGTGGATGTGAAGAGAGTAAGGTTATTGATTCACGTCCGGCTGACGATGGAGAAAAAATAAGGAGACGAAGAGAGTGTACCGGTTGTGCTAAAAGATTTACAACGTACGAAATTATTGAGACTGTTCCTGTTATAGTAATAAAGAAAGATAAATCAAGGGAAGCTTTTGACAGAAATAAACTTTTTTCAGGCTTGCTGAGGGCTTGTGAAAAACGTCCAATATCTATAGATACATTAGAAAAAATTGTCGATAAAATAGAAGCGAAATTACAGAATTCATTAGATAGAGAAGTTAAATCTACATTAATAGGAGAATATGCAATGGAATCTTTAAAAGATGTAGATGAAGTAGCATATGTCAGATTTGCTTCTGTATATAGACAATTTAGAGATATAAATACTTTTATGAATGAGTTAAGCAAATTATTAGAAGAACACAATAAATGATTTAAAAAATCAGGTACCCTTTAAGGGTGCTTTTTTTGTATACAAGAGTAGAATTTAAATATATTATATATAAAATTTTTAATAAGGTTATTGAATATTATATATAATAGTGATATAATTTTTAAAGATAAATAATATATTTATCAATATATATTGTTAGATAAGGAGAGGGTATTATGGATGAGAGAATAAATGAATTGAAACAAAGTGCAGATGAATGGGTTAAAGGAAGAAAAGTTGTATCAATTATATTATCCATATTGATGGTTATAGTTGGTATAGCAATCTTATTTAGACCAATTGCAGGGCTTTTATGGCTAGAGTATGTAGGTATAGCTTGCCTAGCCGTATTCGGAATTTTCCAAATAGTAAAGTACTTTAAAACACCAAGCCAAGACAGAATAGGGTGGATGTTAGCAAATGGTATCATTTTATTAGTTTTGTCTTTACTATACGTTTTTTCTGGTCCACTGTTAACTATGTTAACATTTTCACTTATTTTTGCTATTTTGTCTATCTCAGATAGTATGAATATGTTTACTCTATCTAGTCAGGTCAAAAAAAGCGGCGAAGGTGGATCTGGTCTACTTATTTTTAGTGGTATAATTGATTTAATTATAGGAATATTCTTTATAATAACTCCTCTTATAATGAACTGGGCAACAGGATTTATTATTGGAATATATTTAATTGTATTGGGAATTTCTCTTTTTGCGAGAGCTTGTACGGGCTCAAACAAAATATAGAAAAAAATAAAAACACATTAGAAATAATGTGTTTTTATTTATGATATTTATAGGAATATGTAAATTATAGAAGTATAAATCCAAATTTTACTATTTAATTATGCGTATTTTACCTATAATAGGGAGATCTTTTGCTTTTCCACTTAAGGCGTTTACAAGACCAAGTATAAACCAAAGGAGAATAATGATGTCAACTGCAAAAGCTATAAAAGAGACAATTAGTCTTCCTGTTGAGCTTACGTATGTAAATCCATAGTAAGACGTAGTAAAAATAGATTTTATTATTGTTTGAATAATAGCCCTAAGTACTTGTAGAACTGCACTTGAGATAAAGAAAACTAACCCCTGGTTAGCATGAAATTTTGCAAACTTTGACTCGGGTTTTGCAATCAAAGGAATAAAAAATAGTATTCCCAAATAAGCTATTGCAGATATCCCCTTTGCTGAAGCGATATCAGTTGTTTCATACTCTTCTGTATGATCTTTGGTATTAGATATGAAGTCAACAGCTTTGTTAACTCTACTGTAATCGTTGTTTATGTCTTGTTGCTCATTCTGCTCTTTAGGATTTACATTTTGGTTTATAGGTGTTCCGCACTCACGGCAAAATTTTTCGTTTTCATAGATTTCTGTACCACACTTATTGCAATTCATAATTTGATTCCTCCTTTAGTTTGTTTAAATATTATGCCTATGTGATATTATTAAAATAATATAATTTTCAAGAATAAGAAAATGTTAATTGAATTACTGCTTCTCCTAGATAAATAGTATAATGTTTGAAAAAATTCTTCAATGTTTACAATGAAAACAAATTGTTAACGTATTATTATGCTCTATAATATAAATATATATATTACAATTGTATTATAGAATAAGTTCTAGTTTATATATACGTTTATTTAGATGTAATAGGTTGTGCATATGTAGATAAGTAAATGTTTTAAATATATTAACTATTATTGCTATTAACATTATTTTATAAAAGGAACAATAATATTGAAGAATGCCCGCAGTTAAAGAGTTTTTAAATTTAATAATTGTTTAAAGCTTGGAAATAAGAAAATAATTTATACATAAGTCATTAAAATCCTTCACATAAATACATTAATATATAAACAAATTAAAACAAATTATTTGTGACAATATTCTATATTTTTTGAACTTTTGGTTAATGCTATTGAAAAATATGACAAATAATGTTATTATCTACCATATCGAAGTTCTTAAAAAATAAAATTTGATAGGAGAGTATTGTTTATGAAAAAGTTTGTTTGTTTAGGTATGGCTTTAATTTTGGTTTTAGTGTCAAGTATTGGTGCATTTGCGCAAGCTAGTTTTACTAAAGAGGATATTTTAAAAGAGCTAGAGAGTGGAGTAGAAACAAAAAGCGGAAGAATTTTAACTATTGATGATGCTTACATAGAAAAAATAAAAAATATATTTCTTGATATTGAATTAAATGATGAACAGTTAATATATGTTCAAGATTATATAAATAAATTAAAGAATATAGTTGCAAAAGATGATCCCAAATCATTCCAAAAATTGGGGGTTTTAGCTAATTTAAAAATATTAAAGTTAACAAATAAAGCAATAAAGTATCTGGATCTAAATATAAGTTTAAGCGATTTTATTGATTGATATATGAGGATTACTAATTGATTTCTTGGGAGATATGTATGAAAAGAGCAAATTGTTTACTATTATCATTAGTTTTAATAATAACATCATCTATAACTGTATTTGCTGCTGATCCTAGAACAAAGGATGAATTAATAGAAAGATTTAGAAGTGGAGTTCAGACAAGTAAAGGCGATATTTGTCCCACTGCCGCTGAGGTGGAAACTTTTGAAAAGTTAATTTCGAGGTTTGAACTTAACGCTAGACAAATCTCTTGCGTGTCATCTTTTTTAGACGGAGTGAATGCAGAAATATTAAAAAATCCGCCTAAAAATCCTGATGATATGGGAGTTCATTTAAAATTTAAAATTGTACGCTTGAGTACACGATTAGCCAAAGACTTAGTAAAAAATAACAAAAGGCAATAATTGATAAAAGCTGCTTATTTAATTGTAAGCAGCTTTTATTTATGTAATTTTCCGTTTTTTGTATTTTTGCTTAAAACAAGCCAATAATACTTATATAACTTCTTTAGGTGATGTATATGTATAATAATAGAATACTGATATTATTTTCATTTTTAATGATGACAATTTGCGCAATGATTGTAAGAATTTATACATTGTCAGAGGGAAAATGGCTGTCTCAAGCAGCTACAAACCAAAGCACTTATAAACTGGAAATATCGAAGACGAGAGGGAATATATATGATTGTAATATGCAATCACTTGTTGGAAAAGAATCAACAAATATTGCAGCTGTATTTCCAAGTATAGATTCATCTAATAAACTTTGCAATGTACTTAACAAGAAAGAAAGAGAGCAAATGCTTACAAGTTCATCTTATGGCAAGCCTTTTATAGTAAATTTAAAGGATAGAACTGTTATTTCTGACGACATAGATGTATTCAGAGTCCCTATACGTTACTCAGACTATCAACTTGCACCTCATATTATAGGATATTTAGACGATAAACAAAATGGTGTGTTTGGTATAGAAAAGTCATATAATGATTACTTGTTTCAAGCTGGAGGAGAAATAGACGTTAAGTATAAAGTAGATGCAGTAAATAATATTTTAGAAGGGGATAAAAAGAAGATAGATGATACATCATATATGAGTTCAAAAGGCGTAGTATTAACAATAGATTCTCAAATACAGGAAATAGCCCAAAGAGCTGCAAGGAAAAACATTAAAAAAGGGGCTGTAATTGTAACAGAAGTTCCAACGTGTAAACTAAGGGCCGTTGTTAGTATGCCAGACTATTCACAAAATCACTTAAGTGATGCCATTGAATCTTCTGATTCCCCTTTAATAAACAGAGCTTTTGTTCCCTATAACGTTGGATCCATATTTAAGCTTGTAACAGCATCTGTAGCTTTGGAACGTGGGTTAAATTCTGAAAAAGTATTCGATTGTGAGGGACATATTGATATAGAAGGGAAAAGTTTTAGTTGTTATAATGGATGTAAACATGGAAAAATTAATTTAAACGATGCAATAGCTTATTCCTGCAATAGCTTCTTCATAGAAATTTCTAAGCCGCTTTTACCGAAAGATATGATAGATTTTTCCAGGGAGTTCGGGTTTGGAAAATCAATAGAGCTAGCTCCCAATTTTATATCGGATGCAGGAAATTTGCCGGAAATATCTAGTTTATATGATAGAATGGCAATGGCCAATTTTTCTTTTGGACAAGGAGAATTACTTGGTACTCCTCTGCAGATTTCAGGTTTGATTAATGCAATTGCTTCAGGCGGAGAATATAGAAAACCACAGCTAGTAGAAGGACTTGTAGATGAAAATCTTGAGTTTGTACAAAAAGAAGAGGTCTCTAAACCGGAAAGAGTTATTTCAAACAACACTGCAAATATTCTTATAAATGCTATGAAATCATCTGTTGAATATGGAACGAGTGCGAGAGGCAAGCCAAACAATGTAAATGCAGCAGCAAAAACAGCAACAGCAGAGACAGGAATATTAAAACCAGATGGCAGTTCGGTTATTCAAGCCTGGTATGCAGGATTTTATCCTGCAGATAAACCTAAGTATTCTATTGTTGTTCTTGCTGAAGATGGTATAGGTGGCGGAGAAAGCTGTGGACCTGCCTTTAAACAAATAGCCGACGATATTTACTCTCAACTTCCATATTACTTTGATAAATGAATAATTAATCCTCTTTAGTTTAGAAAAATTAATTTTCTTTCTTAAGAGGATTTTTTAAAACATGATTTTAGATGATTTCTCATATTAGTTATAGAGGATTTATTAGGATCGCCATTAATTCGGTAAAAATACTAAAATTAGACATAAAAAAACAAAAATTAACTGCAATTTAACTGAAGACATGATTTGGCTCGCTATAATACTGTACATATGGTTCTATTTGGTATAATATATTTAAATGTAATTTTTTAATTAAATATTTGATTGGAGTGAGTTAGCTATAAAGAAAGAAAAAACCGTAGGGAAACAGTCTTTTATTAAAGGTGCATTAATTTTAACGGTTAGTATGGCATTAGGTAAGGTTTTAGGTGCTCTGTTTAAAATTCCGCTTGGTAGATTAGTTGGCGGGGTTGGAATGGGATACTATGGAACAGCCTATGAACTTTATGCACCTTTATATGCCCTTGCTACAGCTGGGTTACCTATTGCAATATCAAAAATTGTTTCAGAAAATATGGTAAAGGGCAGATTTAGAGATGTAAGAAAGACTCATAAAGTATCTATACCTTTGTTTTTAGTTATGGGAAGTATTGGATTCCTATTAATGATTTCCATAATACCTTTTTACACAACCAATATTGTAAAAGCACCTCAGTGCAAATATACTATGTATGCCTTAGCGCCAACTATAATTTTCGCGTGTTTAATGTCTATATACAGAGGATATTATGAAGGCTTAAGAGATATGATGCCAACGGCCATATCGGAATTAATAGAGTCATTAATTAAATTTGTTTTAGGTTTATCTTTTGCCTATGGTATAGTAAAGTATGGCCTAAATGAATTTTATTCTAATGGAACAGTATTTGGGAAAATTTGTGAAAATGAAGATGCTGCAATGGAGACCGTGATTCCATTTGCATCTGCAGGAGCAATTTTAGCAATTCCTATAGGGGCTTTATTAGGATTTATTTATTTATTGATTAGATTCAGAATTAGAGGAGATGGTATAACCAAATCTCAGCTACAAGAATCACCAAAATCTATATCTAATAGGAGTACTATAAAGAAACTTTATAGTATTGCATTGCCGGTTGGTCTTGGGGCTATAATTATGAATTTAGCTACTTTTATAGATGTAACTCTTATTCAGATGAGAATTTATGATATAATGAAAGATCCGGAAAAATCCAAAATACTTCTCAGCGAGTATGGAGATCTGATTAGTCAAAATATTATAAATGCGGATAGAACTCATACATACTTGTATGGATGTTTTGGCATAGCAACTACAATAATGATGCTTATTCCAGCAGTAACTCAGGCCTTTGGTATAAGTGCATTACCATCTGTAACAGCTGCCTGGGCCAGTGGAAGCAAAAAGACTTTAAAGAAAAATATTGAGATTGTATTGAAAATGACGACTTTAATTACCATTCCAGCAGGGCTTGGGATGGTTGCGCTGTCGTATCCTATAATGAATTTGGCTTATGGCGGAGGAAAATCTCAGAATGAAGTTTACATTGCAGCAAGTGTATTGGTATTATTAGGATTTGGAGGAATATTTGCATCTACAAGCACACCTATTTGCAGTATGTTGCAGGCTGTTGGACGTGTGGATTTACCTGTAAAGCTACTGAGTTTAGGTGTAATAATGAAAATATTACTTAATTATGTACTTGTTGGCATTCCAGTAATAAATATTCAAGGCGCAGGTGCTGGAACTATATTCTGCTATGGATTTGTTACTGTTGCTGCGTTGTATTATTTGGCGAAGGAGACTAAGATAAAATTTGATCTTGTATCTGTTTTAATTAAACCTCTTTTAGCAAGTATAATTTGCGCAGTTTCAGCTTATGTCTCATATGGCCTTATGTCAAGAATACTGCAAGACAAATTGTCAACAGTTTTGGCTGTCATAATAGCTGCAGTTATATATTTGGTATCACTCTTTTTGCTTAGAGCATTGACACCTTCAGATATAAAAATGATGCCAAAGGGTGAAAAAATTGTTAAAACACTTGAAAAGTTAAAGTTAATAAGGTAGAATAAAACAAAGTTTTCTATAATCACTTTTTTGTTAATAACAGATAAGGATGCCGATATGGATTTTGAATTTAAAGAAAAGTATGATATTAATGATTTGATAAAGATTATGAACGTTTTAAGATCTCCCGATGGATGTCCGTGGGATAGGGAACAAACACATAAGAGTATTAGATCAAATTTAATTGAAGAAACATATGAAGCTATAGAGGCTATTGATACAGATAATACTAGTTTGCTTAAAGAGGAATTAGGAGATGTTCTTTTACAAGTTGTATTTCATTCAAAGATGGAAGAAGAGTTAGGAACCTTCGATTTCTCGGATGTAGCAGACGGTATCTGTAAAAAGTTAATTGTAAGACATCCACATATATTTTCAGACTTAAAATTGAGTACTAGTGACGAAGTGTTGGAAAATTGGGATAAAATTAAGATGAAAACAAAATCTCAAGTAAGTCAGAGTGAGGCTATGAATAGCATATCAAGGTCACTGCCTACACTTATGCGAAGTAAAAAAGTTCAACAGAAAGCTTCAAAGATAGGATTCGATTTTAAAGACGTTAAAGATGCAATGGGCAAAATATCTGAGGAATACAATGAATTAAAAAAAGCTATAGACAATGAAACAAATGATGAAATATTTGATGAGCTAGGTGACTTATTGTTTTCTGTAGTAAATGTTTCCAGGATACTTAAAATAGATCCCGATTATGCATTGTCTAAATCTTGTGATAAGTTTATAAGTAGATTTACTAAGGCAGAAAAGATTATCATAGAAAAAGGGTTAGATATTTCTAAACTATCATATCAAGAACTCGATTCTATTTGGTCTGAATCAAAAAAAGTTTAACCCCAGTTATGAACTGGATATTATAATTATTTACTTGGAGGATTACTAAATGAATAAGACAGAATTAATTGCGGCAGTTGCAGAAAAAAGCGGATTAACAAAAAAAGATGCTGAAAAGGCAGTGGGGGCAGTAATAGAGTCTGTTATGGAATCTGTTGCAAATGATGAAAAGGTACAAATTGTTGGATTTGGAACTTTTGAGTTAAGAACTAGAAACGAGAGAACAGGTCGTGACCCAAGGACTAATGAATCTATTGTTATACCTGCAGCAAAGGTGCCTGCTTTTAAGGCTGGCAAGGTTTTTAAAGATACTGTGAATAATTAATTTAAATTTATTCTGTTTATTCCGTAGTAAGATGAGAGATTTTTGGCTTATTTTACTGCGGATCTTTTTATTCAAAATAAAATAAAAAAAGGTATTGACAAAAGTAATAGAAATATGATAAGATAACGGAGTCGCATCGAAAGAG
>CAKSUE010000016.1 GCA_934501135.1 uncultured Eubacteriales bacterium
GATATAATAATATTTAAAAAAGGTCATAAAATTACTGAAAATGAAAATAACTTTTTAAAAATACTAAAAAGCACTATAAATGAACTAGATAAATAGTGGCATATCGATATTGGCATACAGATATGCCATTTTTGTATATTCCAATTTCAAAAAAAGATTGTTAAAATAATAACATACAATAGTGAAATTAAAAATATCTTAAAGCAAAGGTGTGTGGTATAATTAATTATACTTGAATTTATATAGCAAATATTATTATAATTTATAGTATATTTCACAGTTACTGTTCCATATTTATGGTAACCTTTATAAGCGAACTTACTATACTATAATTATTGAAAAATTTAATTAGGATAATATTCTTTTGATAATTTAAATATATAATTTTTATTGATAGGAGAGTAATGAAATGAAAAACACGCAAGAAACCAATATGACACTCGTTGATAATGTTTCGGCATTAGAAGCAAAATTAGAAGAAATACGCAAAGCTCAAACAATTTTTGCTACATTTAGCCAGGAACAAGTCGACAAGATCTTTTTTGCTGCGGCAACAGCTGCTAATAAAGCAAGAATTCCACTTGCAAAAATGGCAGTTGAAGAAACAGGTATGGGAATTGTAGAAGATAAAGTCATTAAAAACCATTATGCAGCTGAATACATCTATAATGCCTACAAAAACACAAAAACCTGTGGCGTAATTGAAGAAGATAAATCATATGGTATTAAAAAAATTGCAGAACCAATTGGAGTTATTGCAGCTGTAATTCCAACAACTAATCCAACATCAACTGCAATATTTAAAACACTCTTAGCTTTGAAAACAAGAAATGGTATAATTATTAGCCCTCACCCAAGAGCTAAAAAAAGCACTATCGCTGCCGCAAAAATAGTTTTAGATGCTGCAGTTAAGGCAGGTGCCCCTGAAGGAATAATCTCATGGATTGATGTACCTTCTCTTGAATTAACCAATACAGTTATGAAAGAAGCTGATATAATCCTTGCAACAGGTGGGCCGGGAATGGTTAAAGCTGCATATTCAAGTGGTAAACCTGCAATTGGTGTTGGAGCTGGTAATACACCTGCTATAATTGATGACACTGCTGATATTTTACTTGCAGTAAGCTCTGTAATCCACTCAAAAACATTCGATAACGGTATGATTTGCGCGTCAGAGCAATCGGTTATAGTACTCGATAAAGTTTATGATAAAGTTAAAAAAGAATTTATTGACAGAGGATGTTACTTATTAAATAAAGAAGAAACTGAAAAAGTAAGAAAAACGATAATTATAAATGGCTCTTTAAATGCTAAAATTGTTGGTCAACCAGCTTATAAGATTGCAGAGTTATCTGGTATAAATGTTCCTGAATCAACGAAAATTCTTATTGGTGAGGTTGAAAGTGTTGATCTTTCTGAAGAATTTGCTCATGAAAAACTTTCCCCTGTACTTGCAATGTATAGAGCTTCAAATTTTGAAGATGCACTGGATAAAGCTGAACAACTAATTGCAGACGGCGGATATGGTCATACCTCTTCTGTATACTTAGATACAGTTAATGAAAAAGGAAAACTAGATGCCTTCTCCTCTAGAATGAAAACCTGCAGAATATTGGTAAATACACCATCTTCTCATGGTGGAATTGGTGATCTTTATAATTTTAAATTAGCACCATCTTTAACACTTGGATGCGGATCATGGGGCGGTAACTCAGTCTCTGAAAATGTTGGTGTTAAACATCTAATAAATATAAAAACTGTCGCTGAGAGGAGAGAAAATATGCTTTGGTTTAGGGCTCCACAAAAAGTATATATTAAAAAAGGTTGTCTACCTGTAGCATTAGACGAACTTAAAACTGTACTTAATAAGAAAAAGGCATTTATAGTAACAGACTCCTTCCTATATAATAATGGTTATACGAAACCAATCACAGACAAACTTGATGAAATGGGAATACAACATACAACTTTCTTTGACGTTGCTCCCGATCCATCTCTTGCTTGCGCAAAAGAAGGTGCTGCAGCGATGAACGCCTTCAAACCCGATTGTATAATAGCAATAGGTGGCGGTTCTGCAATGGATGCTGCAAAAATCATGTGGGTAATGTATGAACATCCTGACGTCGATTTTATGGATATGGCTATGAGGTTTATAGATATACGAAAAAGAGTCTATACATTCCCTAATATGGGAGAAAAAGCTTATTTCATTGCTGTTCCAACATCTGCAGGTACGGGCTCTGAAGTTACTCCTTTTGCTGTTATAACAGATCAAGATACAGGTGTAAAATATCCACTAGCTGATTATGAATTAATGCCAAACATGGCTATTGTAGATGCCAATATGATGATGAATGCTCCTAAAGGATTAACAGCTGCATCTGGTATAGATGCTGTTACTCACTCATTAGAGGCCTATGCTGCCATGCTTGCAACAGATTATACGGATGGCCTCGCTCTTCGTTCTTTAAAAATGATATTTGAATATTTGCCAAGAGCTTATGATAACGGACCTAATGATCCTGTTGCTCGTGAGAAAATGGCAAATGCAGCAACAATGGCAGGTATGGCTTTTGCAAATGCTTTCTTAGGTGTTTGTCACTCTATGGCACACAAGTTAGGAGCATTCCATCATATCCCTCATGGTATTGCAAATGCACTTATGATTGAAGAAGTATTAAGATTTAATGCTTCGGAAGTTCCTTCTAAAATGGGAACATTTTCACAATATGATCATCCGCATACTTTATCTAGATATGCAGAAATTGCTGATTATCTTGACTTAAAAGGCAATAGCGATGCTGAAAAACTAGAAAGTTTAATAAACGCAATAAATGAATTAAAAGAAAAAATCGGCATCAAAAAAACAATTAAAGATTACGGTATAGATGAGAAAAACTTCTTAGACCGTCTTGATGATATGGTCGAGCAAGCATTCGATGACCAATGTACAGGTGCAAATCCAAGGTATCCCCTTATGAGTGAAATAAAACAGATGTATTTGAATGCCTATTACGGTAATTAAGGAGGAAACTATAATGAAACTTGATAGAATAATTGCAGTGAGGACATCGAAAACCGTCTATAGAGATGGAGATAAGGCAATAAAACTATTTGATGAAGGTTATTCAAAATCTGATATATTAAATGAAGCTTTAAATCAGGCTCGTGTTGAAGAAACAGAACTAAATATACCAAAAATAATTGAAGTTACTAGAATAGATAATAAGTGGGCAATTGTTTCTGAGTATATTGAAGGTAAAACACTAGCGCAATTAATGCAAGAAAATCCCGATAAATATGATGAATATTTAGAAAAGTTTGTTGATATACAAATGGAAATTCATTCAAAAAAAGCTCCTTTGCTTAATAAACTAAAAGATAAGATGAATCGTAAAATATCTGAAGCTGATCTAGATGCTACTACACGCTATGATCTTCATACAAGGCTGGAAGGAATGCCTAAACATAACAAAGTTTGCCATGGAGATTTTAATCCAAGTAATATTATAATAAAAAATGATGGAACTTCATTTATTTTAGACTGGTCTCATGCAACCCAAGGTAACGCTTCTGCTGATGTTGCAAGAACTTATTTATTATTCTATCTTGAAGGAAACATTGAAGGTGCAAATAAATATCTAGATTTATTCTGCAAAAAAAGTGATACTGCAAAACAATATATACAAAAGTGGTTACCTATTGTTGCTGCATCACAGTCTGTTAAAGGTAAACCTGAAGAACGTGAATTCTTACTAAATTGGGTCAATGTAGTTGACTACGAATAAGTAGGAGGACCAAAAATGAAGATTACAGTATGTATTGGAAGTTCTTGCCACCTAAAAGGATCCAGACAAATTGTTGAAGAATTACAATATTTAGTGTCTGAAAATAACTTAAAAGATAAAATTGATTTATGTGGTACTTTCTGCATGGGAAATTGTCAAAATGGCGTATGTGTAACATTAGATGACTCCCCTTTTTCATTAACACCAGACACCACCAAAGCTTTCTTTGAAAATGAAGTATTAAAACGAATTTAGGCAACCAATAAATATCAATCATTAAACTCCACTTTGTGGGGTTTATAATATATCTGAGGGGCGATAGCGATGACAGAATTTTTAAAATTGAAAAAATCTAATTGCAAAAATTGCTATAAGTGTATTAGAAATTGTCCTGTAAAATCAATAAGATTTTCATCAAATCAGGCTCATATAGTCCCTGATGAATGTATCTTATGTGGACAGTGTTTTGTTGTTTGTCCTCAAAATGCAAAAGAAATTATTGATGATACAAGTAAAGCTAAATCGCTACTAGATGGTGATTCCCCTGTTATCGCAAGTGTTGCCCCTTCTTTTATTGCAAATTACAATGGTATCGGTATCAATTCTATTAAAAATGCGCTAAAGAAACTGGGATTTTATGATGCAGAGGAAACTGCAATAGGTGCAACAATAGTAAAAAGAGAATATGACCATATGCTTGAAAATAAAAGTAATAATATTATCATTTCATCATGTTGCCACTCAATTAACCTATTAATCCAAAAACACTTCCCGTCTTCTATAAAATATCTTGCAGATATAGTATCACCAATGCAGGCGCATTGTTTAGATATAAAGTCAAGATATCCTAACGCAAAAACGGTATTTATAGGTCCGTGCCTTTCAAAAAAAGATGAAGCAGAAAGATATAACGGTATTGTAGACTGTGTTCTCACTTTTGAAGAACTTACAAATTGGTTTAATTCAGAAAACATAAAAATTGAACCTCAAAGAGATATTACAGAAAAAAGCCGCGCAAGGCTCTTTCCCACTACTGGCGGAATTTTAAAAACAATGTACTGCAAACAAGATGACTATAGTTATATTGCTATTGATGGAGTTGAAAATTGTATTGCAGCGCTCAAAGATATTGAAACAGGAAATATTTCTCACTGTTTTATAGAAATGTCTGCATGTATAGGAAGTTGTATTGGTGGGCCCGTTATGGAAAAATTTCATAACTCACCTATACGTGATTATCAACAAGTCGCACTGTATGCTGGCAAACTCGATTTTGATGTTGGATCTATTAAAAATAATATCATTAGGAAAAATCATACATATATTGGAAATAATAAAAAACTGCCTGGTAATATTGAAATTGAAGCTATACTAAAGCAAATGGGAAAAACAAAACCTGAACATGAATTAAACTGTGGATCTTGCGGTTACAATACATGCCGGGAAAAAGCCATAGCTGTATATCAGGGCAAAGCTGATTTATCTATGTGTCTTCCGTTTTTAAAAGAAAAGGCAGAAAGTTTTTCAGATAATATTATAAAAAATACACAGAATGGAATTATTGTGCTTAATGAAGATTTAGAGGTTCAGCAAATAAACCATGCTGCTCTTAAAATTATGAATATTAAAAATGAGTCTGATGTACTCGGCGATCAAGTAGTTAGAATACTTGATCCAAAAATATTTATGGAGGTTAGAAGTAGCGGGTACAGTGTTTTTGATAAAAAAATATACCTAGCTGAATATAAAAAATATGTTGAAGAAACAATAAGCTATGATAAAGATTATCACATAATCATTTGTATTATGAGAGATATAACTGATGAAGAGATGGAACGGGAAAAGAAAGAAAAAATCAGTCAAAAAACAGTTGAGATAGCTGATAAAGTTGTTGATAAACAAATGAGAGTCGTTCAAGAAATTGCTTCACTTTTAGGTGAGACAGCCGCCGAAACAAAGATTGCTCTTACAAAACTTAAGGAGTCGATTAGTGATGAATGACCTTTGTGCTGATATAGGGTATCAAAGTTTAAATAAATATGGTGAACAACTCTGTGGAGATCATATTGATATAATTAAACCAAATGAAGATTCTATTGTTATCGTTTTAGCAGATGGTCTCGGAAGCGGTGTAAAAGCAAATATACTCTCTACCCTAACATCTAAAATAATCTCAACTATGATGGCAGAAGAAATGAAAATTGAAGATTGTGTTTCTGCAATTGCCGCTACTCTCCCTGTTTGCTCGGAAAGAAACGTAGCATATTCAACTTTTACATTAATAAAAATCATGAACAATGAAACAGCTGAAATTATACAATATGATAATCCATTTGTTATTCTTTTGAGAGACGCAAAGAATTATGAGTTACCATCTACAATTATGAATATAGGTGGAAAAAGTATTTATAGATCAAAGATTGATTTAAAGGAAAATGATATCTTTATTGCTATGAGCGACGGTGCAGTACATGCAGGAGTTGGTATGTCTCTCAATTTTGGCTGGCAAAGAGATGACATCATTTCATTTATGGAAACATTTTATGATGTAGGATTTACCGCTAAAACATTAACTACAATACTTCTTAATGAATGTAATAGGCTTTATGGCGAACAGCCCGGAGATGATACAACAGTATGCACAATAAGAATTCGGAAAAGAAATCCTGTAAACTTATTAATAGGCCCCCCTTCTAACAGAAAAGATTGTAATAAAATGATGTCCCTATTTTTTTCAAAGGAAGGCAAACATATTGTATGCGGAGGTACTACATCTTCTATTGCTGCAGATTTCTTAAAAAAACCACTTATACCAGACCTTAATTTTCCTGATCCTGATATTCCACCCACTGCCTCAATTGATGGCGTTGATTTGGTAACGGAAGGTGTTATAACTATAAATAAAGTCTTAAATTACGCACAGGATTACTTAAAAGATAATGAGTCTTATTCACAATGGTGCTATAAGAAAGATGGTGCTTCAAGAATTGCAAGAATATTATTTGAAGAAGCAACAGACATTAACTTTTTTGTAGGAAAAGCAATAAATCCTGCACATCAAAATCCAGATTTACCAATCAATTTTAATATAAAGATGCGGTTAATAGATGAACTAGCTGAATGCTTAAAAAAAATTGGTAAGCATATAAAAGTTAGTTATTTTTAAAGAGAGGTAAAATTATGAGGAAATTTGATACAAAAGTACAACATTTAAAATATAAAGTACTTCGAGAAGTAGCAAGACAAGCATTCGACGATAAACTTTTAGAAAAAATTACAGATATTCCTAAAATGATTGTCCCTGGTTCAGAGCCTACTATGAGATGTTGTGTGTATAAAGAGCGTGCTATTCTTACAGAGCGAGTAAAAATAGCAATGGGTGGAGATTCAAGCAACCCTAATGTTATTGAAGTAATCGATATAGCTTGTGATGAATGTCCTATTGGTGGTTATGAAATAACAAACGCTTGCAGGGGATGTATTGCTCACCGATGTGAGGACGTTTGTAAATTTGGTGCAATTTCCTTTGATCATAATCAAAAAGCACATATAGATAAAACTAAATGTGTCGGCTGTGGACGTTGTTCTAAAGTGTGTCCATACAGCGCAATAACCAATAATAAAAGACCCTGTGAAAATTCATGTAAAATTAAAGCTATATCTATGAGCAAAACAAAAGTCGCTTCCATAGACAATAACAAATGTATCTCTTGTGGCGCTTGTGTATATCAGTGTCCATTTGGAGCTATTATGGATAAATCATTTATTCTTAATGTAATTGATCTAATAAAAAAAAGTAATAATAATAAAAAATATAAATTATACGCTGTTGTTGCACCCTCTATATCTAGCCAATTTACATATGCAAAATTAGGTCAAGTTATAAGTGGAATTAAAAAAATCGGCTTTTTTCATGTTATCGAAGCCGCTTTAGGTGCCGATATGGTTGCATATGCAGAATCCAAGGAGTTAAGTGAAAAAAAATTCCTAACAAGTTCATGTTGTCCTGCATTTGTAGACTATGTAAAAAAACAATTTCCTAATCTTTCTAAACATATCTCCCACAACCTCTCCCCTGCTGCAACTATCTCTAAATATATTAAGGAAACTACTCCTGATTCTAAAATTGTTTTTATTGGTCCATGTACAGCAAAAAAAATGGAGTTTCAAAAAGAAGAAGTTAGACCATATATAGATAGCGTTATCACATTTGAAGAATTACAAGCTTTATTAGATAGCCGTAATATAGATATTACGGAACTAGATGAAGATGTCCTTGATAATGCATCTTATTATGGAAGAATATTCGCACGAAGCGGAGGTTTGGCTGATGCTGTAAAACAGGGATTGAAGGAACATAATTTAGAAGACTTCGATTATAAACCTATATCTTGTGATGGAATAGAAGAATGTAAAACAGCATTAATGAAAGCTTCTAAAAATGTTTTACAAAATAATTTTATTGAGGGTATGGCATGTTCAGGAGGATGCATAGGTGGAGCTGGTTGTTTAACCCATGGTGAAAAAAATAAAAAAGAAGTAGATAAGTATGGAAAAGAAGCTTTAGAAAAAACTATATATGATGCAATAAACGTATTGAATATTAATAACAAAGATCCCGAATCTAATTAAAGACTCGGGATCTTTGTTATGTCTACAAATTTTTTATCAAATTCTTTAACTTCTTCATCCTCAACATGAAAAGAATTATCCGGATAGAAATTTCCGTATATACCATTTAGACTTCCTTTATATAATTCTTTTAACATAAATGCATCAAAATTAGCACCATCTGATGTGTGTATATTAAATTTCTCAGCATTCTCAAAACCAAACCTTTTATAATAATTAGGATCGCCAAAAATTACAATCGCTTTAAATCCTAAATCTTGGGCAATTTTAATTGTATGATTTATTAATTTAGAACCTATTCCCTTTTTTTGGTAACCAGGTAAAACAGATACAGGTCCAAATGTCAATATATCATGTTCCTCTCTGTTACTATTCACTATTTTCCCCTTGCTATATACTATATTGCCAACTATTTTTTCATTATCTAAAGCTATAAAATCAAGTTCTGGAACAAATGAGTTAGACTTTCTTAATCTATGCAAAACAAGGTGTTCACAACATCCTGGTCTATAAACATCCCAAAAAGCCTCTCTAGTCAATTTTTCTACATCGAAGAAATCTTTTTCTTCTTCTCTTTTTAAAATAATATCCATTTTTACCTCCACTTCATATACATTCAATATATATGAATTAGATTAATCTGTCAATAATATTTGAAAAAAATATCATTTTGGTGTATAATATAAACAGTAATAAAAATAATTAGGAGGTGATTTTATTATATTTGCTTATGTATAACTCTTTCCTATCTGACCACAATAATTTAGACGGAATTAAATAGCGGATACGGATTTGTGAATACATAAGTTCACATCTATTATTATACGACTATATCAGACTTATAAAAGTATTCAAAAGACGTTGTTCAAATTAATTTTTAAGGAGAATAATTATGGAACAAAAAATCAGGGTAGCTCAATATGGATGCGGAAAAATGTCTAAATACACAATGAGATATGTATATGAAAAAGGTGCAGAAATTGTTGCTGCATTTGATATCAACCCAGATGTTATTGGGAAAGATATAGGTGATATTATTGGATGCGAAAAAAAAGGTGTAATTATAGAGAATGTTGAAAATGCAGATAACACCCTAGCAAAATTAAAACCAGATGCATGTATTATAACAACAATGAGCCTTATATCTGATATAAAGGATGCATTTAAAATATGTGCTAAAAATGGAGTGAACGCAATAAGCACTTGCGAAGAAGCTTTTTATCCTTGGAATTCTTCTGAAGCTATAACACAAGAGTTAGATAAACTTGCGAAAGAGAATAATTGTACACTTTGTGGCTCAGGTTATCAGGATGTCTTCTGGGGAAATTTAATTGCAACTCTTGCAG
>CAKSUE010000017.1 GCA_934501135.1 uncultured Eubacteriales bacterium
ATATAAAGTGAGTTCTACCTTTAGAAAATATTCGAGGGTAAGAAGTTCAAGAAATATAACAGGAGCAGAGGCTGCAAAAAGAGTTCTTTTTAATAGCGGTATAAATGATGTTAAAATAGAACATGTTTCAGGAGAATTAACAGATCATTTTGACCCAAGAACAAAGGTTATTAGATTATCTGATTCTGTATATAACAGTACGTCTGTTTCAGCAATTGGGGTAGCTGCTCATGAGGCAGGCCATGCAGTTCAGCATGAGGTTGGATATGTCCCTATTAAAATAAGAGGAGCATTGATACCTATTACTCAGTTTGGCTCAACACTATCAATGCCTTTGCTGATTATAGGATTGTTACTACCATCGTATGGCTGGCTGGCCACGGCAGGAATAATTTTATTTAGTTTTTCTGTCCTTTTTCAGTTAGTAACATTACCTGTAGAATTTAATGCAAGCAGAAGAGCTATTGAGACATTAGACAGTACAGGGTTATTATATGGGGAAGAATTAAAAGGTGCTAAAAAAGTTTTATCTGCAGCAGCGTTAACTTACCTTGCAGCAATGATTACAGCTGTGCTAACATTGTTAAGATATGTTTTTATATTTGGAAGACGTAATGATTAAGTTATTGTTAGGGGATTGTAATGGATAATGCTAGGTTAGTTGCACTAAAAGCTCTTTTAAAAGTTCAGTACAATGATGGTTATTCAAATATAGTGTTAGATAATATGCTAGGTAAATCGGGCCTTAATAAAAAGGATAGATCTTTAGCGACTGCTATATTTTATGGAGTATTAGAAAGAAGAATTGAACTTGATTATATAATTTCGCTATATTCAAAGACAAAACTAAAAAAGTTATCTAAAGATAACTTAGAGATACTTCGTATGGGAATATATCAAATTAAATTTATGACTAAGATTCCTCATTCTGCAGTGATTAATGAATCGGTAGAGCTGGCAAAGGTGAGGAGACAATTTAAATCAACTGGCTTTATAAATGCTGTTTTAAGGTCAGTTACTAGAGATTTAAATAATATTAAGTTTCCCGAAGAGAAAGATGATATATTGTTGTATCTTAGTGTAAAATATTCATGTCCTAAATGGTTAATTAAACATTTTATTGATTCTTATGATATGCATAATACAATAGAAATATTAGAATCTTTGTCTGGAAGGCCGCCCCTTATTGTAAGAGTAAACACTTTAAAAAATACTACCGGAAAATTAATAGAAATTTTAGAATCCGAGGGAATCAACGTTAAGCGCACTATATTAAAAGATGCATTAGAAATTAATTCAATAGATTCCTTATCGGGTATTAAGGCGTTTAAAGAAGGGAGATTTCACGTACAAGATTTAGCTTCTCAAATTTGCTGTGAAATACTTAATCCTAAGGAAGGACAAAATGTAATAGATGTATGTGCAGCTCCGGGAGGGAAAACTTTTAATATAGCTCAAAGATTACAAAATAAGGGAAATGTGTTTTCATTTGATTTATATGAATCTAAAGTTAATTTAATAAAGGATGATGCTAAAAGGCTTGGAATAAAGATAGTGAATGCATCAGTAAGAGATGCAAGTTTACAGAAAAATGATATTCCATTGGCTGATAGGGTACTTTGTGATGTGCCCTGTTCAGGGTTGGGAATTATACGAAGAAAGCCTGAAATAAGGTATAAAGATAAAGAAATACTTGACAGCTTAACAAGTTTGCAGTACCTTATTTTGTGTAATACTGAAAAATTTACAAAAGAAAATGGGATTTTAGTTTACTCTACTTGCACTTTGAATCCGTTAGAGAATACATATATTGCTAACAAATTTTTGAAAGAGCATAATAATTATGACCCATACGAGATAAAGTTACCTAATGGTATAATGCGTGGAATTGATGAACCTAAAAACCAACTTACGCTTTTACCAGGGCTAAACAATACAGATGGTTTTTTCATAGCTGCATTTAAAAAACGTAACAATTGAGGTGATTTATGGATTCCATAAAAAATAGAGTTGATATAAAATCTATGTATTTGGAAGAAATAGAAGATGATTTTTCAGAACGTAAATACCCTAAATATAAAGCAAAGCAGGTATTTAAATGGCTTAGTAAGGGTGTTTGCTCTTTTGATGAGATGTCTGATTTATCGAAAGAAAATAGAGAAGAATTATCTAAATCATATTATATTTCTGGTCTTTATATAGAGAAAAAATCTGTTTCTAAAGTAGACGGAACTATTAAATATCTGTTTAGGCTTGATGATGGAGACTTTATAGAATCTGTCTTAATGAAATATAAACATGGTTATTCTATTTGTGTATCAACTCAAGTTGGATGTAAAATGGGCTGTACATTTTGTGCTACAGGTAGAAGTGGATTTTCGAGAAATCTTAGAGCATCCGAAATATTATCTCAAATATATATGGCCCAAATTGACAATAATATAAGAATATCTAATGTAGTATTAATGGGAATGGGAGAACCTCTCGATAATTATGATAATGTTATTAGGTTTTTGAGATTGGTTTCTTGTAAAGAAGGAGTTAACATAGGGTTAAGACACATTTCTTTGTCTACATGTGGAGTTGTAGATAAAATATATAAACTTTCTAAAGAGAAACTTCCTATAACTTTGTCAATTTCTCTTCATGCACCAAATGATAATATAAGATCTATAACTATGCCGATAAATAAAAAATGGGGTGTAGATGATCTTATTATTGCTTGCAAAGATTATATAAAGGAAACAAATAGAAGAATTTCATTTGAATATGCTATGATAAAAGGACTTAACGATACAGACGAATGCGCCGAAGAATTGGGGGAAAAACTATCTGGAATATTATGCCATGTTAATTTAATTTTGATAAATGAAGTTAATGGAACTAAATATAAAAAAAGTGGAAAAGAGAGAGTAGAGAAGTTTATAAGTATTCTTTCAAAAAAGGGGCTAAATGTTACAGTGAGAAGGAAACTAGGATATGATATAGATGCTTCATGCGGACAATTAAAAAGAAATTATTTGAAGGGGGAGGGGAATACATATGAAAATATATAGTAAAAGTGATATTGGTCTTGTTAGATCAAGTAATCAGGATTCATGTAACGCTGAATACTTCCCCGGGAACTCTGCATGGGCCGTTGTTTGTGATGGTATGGGAGGAGCAAACGGCGGAGATATAGCAAGCAAGATAGCAGTAGATGAAATAACAAAACATATAAATGAGTCGTATAAAGAAAACTTAGATTCAACCTCTATTAGATCTATCATGGAGGAATCAGTTAATTTTGCTAATAAGGAAATATATAAAAGATCTTTGTTAAACACTGAACTAAGAGGTATGGGTACCACTGTTGTATTGGCGGTAGTAATAGATGACATTTTGCGCATTGTTTATGCAGGAGATAGCAGAGCATACATTATAAATAAAAATGAATCTGTTCAGATTACTACAGACCATTCTATGGTACAACAAATGGTAAAAAGTGGTCAGATAACTGAAACACAGGCAAAAGAACATCCAAATAAAAATATAATTACTAGAGCGTTGGGTGTGGATTCAAAAATTAATCTAGATTATATAGAATTTAAACTAAAAGAAAATGATTCTGTGTTAATATGTACTGACGGTTTAACAAATTATGTTGATTCAGAAGCTATTTGTAAATTATATAATCAATTTCCAATGGAGGTTTTGGCAGATAAGTTAGTGTTTACTGCTAAGGACATGGGTGGTAGTGATAATATCACGGTTGTGCTGATTAGTAGAGAAGCTTAATAGGAGATGATTTAATGGATAAGTATACCGGTAAAAGACTGGACGGAAGATATGAGATACATGAGCTCATAGGCACAGGTGGAATGGCTGTAGTCTACAGGGCTTATGATACAATAGATGATAGAGTTGTTGCCATAAAAATACTAAAAGATGAGTTTGCAGATAACAGTGAATTTATTAGACGTTTTAAGAATGAATCTAAAGCGATAGCTGTGCTCTCTCATCCTAATATAGTGAAAGTTTATGATGTAAGCTTTGGCGATAGAATTCAGTATATAGTAATGGAATATATAGATGGTATAACTTTAAAGGATTATTTAAGCCATCAAAAAGACATTAAGTGGCAAGAAGCTGTACACTTTACTGCTCAAATTTTGAGCGCTCTAAACCATGCTCATTCAAAAGGTGTAATTCATAGGGATATTAAACCACAGAATATTATTTTGCTTCAAGATGGCACAATTAAGGTAACGGATTTTGGAATTGCAAGATTTTCTAAAAGCAAAACAAGAACAATGACAGATAAAGCTATAGGTTCAGTTCATTATATAGCGCCAGAACAAGCAAGAGGGGATTTAACAGATGAGAAAGCAGACATATATTCTGTAGGTGTTATGCTTTATGAGATGACAACTGGTGAGTTACCGTTTGAGGCGGATAATGCCGTATCTGTAGCTATAATGCAACTTCAAACCCAACCAAGAAAACCGAGAAATATAAATCCAGATATACCTGAAGGGCTTGAAGATATAACGATGAAAGCTATGCAAAAAGATCCAGGAAATAGATATCAGACTGCTCAGCAGATGCTGGATGATCTTGAAAAATTTATGATGGATCCTGGAATTAGATTTAATTATATGTATGATGACAGTAATTTATCGCAGTATAATGCAGTGGCAAAACCTGAACCTGATTATGATGATAATTATAATATGACAGCTAATGAGCTTGATTCAGGAAAAAACAAGAAAAGAAATATGATGATAATTGCTGGCATTGGTGCAGCAGTTGTATTATTTGCATTGATTTTTGGAATAATGGCATTAACAAAATCATGTGGAAACTCTGCTAAGGATGTAGACGTACCTAACTTTGTTGGAATGAAATTATCAGATGTACAAGGCAATTCGAAATATAAATTCACATGGAAAATTGAAACGACTTATGATTCAACCCAGGCAGAAGGTGTTATACTTGATCAAAACCCTAAAGCTGGTTCTAAAAAGGTTAAAGAGGGTGCAACAATTACATTAACAGTTAATTCATCTGGTACAACTGTTACTGTTCCAGCTGTTAAAGGTATGACTAAAGATTCAGCTAAGGCTAAAATCGTATCAGCAGGTCTTGTATGCAGCGAAATAAGAGAGATAGAAGATTCAGAGACAGCTGCGGGAATAGTTATAAGTAGTGATCCACAGGAAGGTACAGAGGTTAAAGTTAACAGTTCAGTTAGGCTGTATATAAGCAAAGGTGCAAGTGAAAAAAAGGTAACAGTTCCTAATGTTATAAATAAATCATACGATACTGCTAAAAAAGAGCTTGAGTCATTAGGATTAGACGTAGAAAAAGTTACAGAAGATAGTGAAAAGGTAAAAGATACTGTTATTTCTCAAGATCCATTAAATTCTGTTGAGGTTTCTGAGGGAACTACTGTTACACTTACGGTAAGTTCCGGTAAATCGATAGAGTCCAAAACTGAGCAAACTATTGATATATCTGTTCCTTTGCCGTCTAATGTTAATTATGCTGTTACAGTAAAATCATATATTGATTGGCAACTGGTAGATACTGTTAGTGTTATACCGTCTAGTGTTGGATCTTATAGGGTATCAGTAAAAGGAACAACTGGAACAAAAACAGTAAAAATAACATTAAATGGGGATACGTATCATATTTATTCGGTTAACTTTGATACAGGCAATGTTGCATTAGTTGAAGAACATGAATTTACCTCTGGAGCATCATCTTCACAATCATCTGCGCAATCATCCTCACAAGAATCAAGCAGTTCAAAAATATGAATAAAGATAATGGAGTTATATTGAAAGGCATTGGAGGTTTCTACTATGTAGAAGTCTCCAATAATGTAGTATATGAATGTAAGGCCAGAGGACTGTTTAGAAAAAATAAAGTTAAACCTTGTGTGGGAGATAATGTAATAATTAGCATAAGTGATGATGGCCTTTGTATGATAGAGAGAATATTACCTAGAAAAAATGAACTTATTCGTCCACCTATCTCTAATATAGACCAGCTTATAATAGTTTCCTCGGTGTGTGATCCATCACCCAGTACAGTAATTATAGATAAAATGATAGCGTTATCGGTTAATAAAGGTATAGAACCTATTATTGTAATAACAAAAACAGATTTACCGCATGAGAAAACATTAAAAGAAATATATGAGATAGCTGGGATTAAGGTAATAGAGTTTTCATCAAAGGATTTAAGAAATATTGATTATATAAAAGAACTTTTGCAGGGAAAAATATCTGCATTTACAGGTAACTCAGGTGTTGGAAAATCGACACTCTTGAATTGTATAGATAAAAGGCTTTTATTGGAAACTTCTAGTATAAGTAATAAACTTGGTAGAGGAAAACATACTACAAGATCGGTGGAACTATTTAAAATCTCCGATTCAACTTATGCTGCAGATACACCGGGGTTTTCAGCTGTTGATATAGAGAGATATGAGAAAATAGATAAGGATGAAATACAATACTGCTTTAAAGAATTTAGATCTTATTTAAATAACTGTAAGTTTACATCTTGTTCTCATACGTGCGAAAAAGGGTGTGCTGTAATAGAAGCCGTTAAAAATGGGAATATAAGTAAATCCCGACACAACAGTTATGTGTATATGTACAATGAGGTAAAAGATATTAAAGAGTGGGTAAAAAAGTAATGAGATGTGTTATAGTAGCCGCTTCTAATGAATCTGATATTGAATATATAAAAGATAATATTACAGCAAAAGATTATATAATCAGTGCTGATGCAGGACTTGATAAACTAAATAAGATTAATATTAAGCCAAATTTAATAGTAGGTGATTTCGACTCTTATTCTGGAAAATTTTTGGAAAATGTTGAGATATTAAGGCTTCCTGTTTGTAAAGATGACACAGATACATTTTATGCTGTAAAAGAAGGCATAAAAAGAGGATATAAATCGTTTGCTATCTTTGGTGGAATTGGCGGACGGTTTGACCATACCTTTGCAAATCTGTGTGTTCTTGAGTATTTATCAGATAAAGGGTACTCGAACTTACTTATAGATAGAAGAAATAAAGCTTTTATAATGGGAAAGGGACAAACAACTATTTATGGAACTAAAAATGAGAATGTATCTGTATTTCCATTTGGGGCAAACTGTTGTACTGTAAGTTATGATGGTCTTATGTACAATATGAAGGAAGAAACTCTTTATAGTAATATTGGTAATGGACCTATGGGAGTTAGTAATTCATTTTTAGGTAAAGAGGCAACAATTACAGTTCACTCAGGAAAAGCATTAGTAGTAGTATCGAGAGATTAACCTTTAAATGCTTGTTTGGGACATAATTTAAATATTTGCATATAATAAATTAAGACTCGTAAGCAATAAGAAGTATATGACTTAACGGCGGTGATAAGCTTATGTGTGGATATAGAAATCAAGGCAAAAATGCATTTATTTTTGCATTGGGGCTTTCATTTTCGTTTTTTTGTCCTGAAAGGATTGTTATAATAGTTATTGCAATTGCGCTAATGGTTCTAGCTATATCTTTAATGAGATGTTAGTTAGTTTTAATTAGTAATTGGAGGTATTTATATGAAAATCGTTGTACTTAAAAGTCCCAAAGTATTAGGTTTTTTCCTCAGAAAGATGTTTCATATAAAAGTTGAACAAAACGACAATGTATAATAAAAAGTGACATATAATTGCAGAAAATATAAAAGTAAATAGGATTAGTTTTTAAATTCCGTGATTGAAATTTTTCAGTCACGGTCTTTTTTTGCATAAATAGGACATGGTGAGAATAGAAATTAATAGAAATGTAAAAAAGGAGAGATTATCTATATGAATTATAGTATGAATAGGGATAGGTTTTCTGTCAATGAGGTAATTTTCGATGGATGTCAGGAACAGCCTATAGACTTAGATTTCAGTTTGCCGGATTATTGTCCGGATATAAGGCGAATACTCAAGTGTCAAGTTTATCCTCAAATAAATATGAAAAATATAACTTCTGATCGCTTAGATGTTGATGGAACTGCAATTGTAAAACTTATATATGTAGATGCAATTAAAAATACAATTAGATGTTGTGAATACAAAGAACCATTTTCAACATCATTTAATTTAGATTCACCTGCTGAAAATGCAATGGCATTTACAAAGGTTAAAGTAGAATATATGAATTGCAGAGCTATTAGCCCTAGAAGACTAGATATTCACGGAGCATTTTCTATATGTGCAAAGATATGCAGTAAAACAGATCAAGAAATAGTAAACGGTGTTGAAGAGGGCGATATACAACAGAAAAAAGAAGATAAAATGATAAGTCATGTTGTTGGAATAGGTAACCAACAGTTTTCTGTGAATGAGACTCTGGAAATTGGATCTGGAAAACCTAAAATAGAAACCATCATAAGAAGTAGCGTATCAATAACAGTTAAGGATACAAAAGCAATAGCTAATAAACTAATTATTAAAGCAGATGCATTTGTTAAAATATTGTATTTAAGTGATATTGATACAGGAAGTATAGATTCTATGGAATATACTGTACCTATAAGCCAAATAGTTGATGTGCCTGGAGTAGATGAAGATAGTCAGTGCGATATTAAAATAGAGATACTTAACAGTGACATAAGACCAAAAACAGATTCTTTCAATGAAGAAGACTTACTATCTGTAGACATTAAATTTGCAGCAATGGTAATTGCATATGAAAATAAAGATTTACAAATAGTAACTGATGTATATTCTACTAAGTTTAATTTGAATGTTGATTATAAACAGACATCAATACCTAAGGTTATAGATTTTATTTCAGAGATGTACACTAACAAAAATAATGTAGATGTGCCTGGTGAAGGTGTATCTGAAATAATAGATGTATTTAATGAAATAATGATGGTAAATGCTAAATGCGAAAGCAATAAGATAATTTTTAAAGGTAAGATGAATGTCTGCATCTTAGCTATTGATGAGAAAGAGGAACCTTTTTATGTTGAGAGAATGATAGACTTTGAATATGAAAAAGAATATAATGCTTTACCCGATAATGTAATATGTGATGTTGATCCTAATTTAATATCAATAGGATTTAGAATAAGTACAAAAAATTCTATAGAAATTAAGTCAGAAATAAACCTTAAAGCAACTGTTTCATCTACAGATAATTTTAAGGTAATAAACGATATATCTGCCGATGAAGGAAATCCAAGGCAAAAAGATGCTTCTTTAACCATATATTATGCCGATAAGGGGGAGAGCATTTGGGATATAGCAAGAAGCTATTGTACTTCAGTTGATGCAATAAAACTTGAAAATGATTTAAATGAAGATGTCTTACAAAAAAGGGGGATGCTATTAATACCAATGTAAAGCATGAATTAAACTGTATTTAATGTTAATGGTAATTAATGAATTTTTATACCTTAGGA
>CAKSUE010000018.1 GCA_934501135.1 uncultured Eubacteriales bacterium
GTTTTCTTATACGAATTGGATCTTTATCTTCCTGAATTTCTTCATCCTCTTCTAAAAACTCAAAAACTCTTTCTGCCGCTGCCATTGTTTGCTGTAAAATATTAGAAATATTAGATACTTGAATAACTGGCTGTGTAAACTGTCTTACATACTGTATAAATGCCTGTATATCACCAACCGGTAAACCATTCTTAGTTACAAGATATCCACCTAAAATACATACTCCAACATAACCAGCGTTAGAAACGAAGTTTATAATTGGCATCATCAATCCTGAAAAAAATTGAGATTTCCAAGCCGAAATATATAATTTATTATTATATTTATTAAAGGTTTCAACCGACGCTTCCTCTCCGTTGAAAGCTTTCATTACATTATGGCCACTATACATTTCTTCTATATGCCCGTTTAAATTACCTAGATACTCTTGCTGACCAGCAAAATATTTTTGTGATTTTTTAACCACAATCATTATAAATAACAGTGATATCGGGATAATACAAATCGAAACCAATGTCATCTGCCAACTAATTGTTAACATCATAATAGCTATACCAATTATAGTTGTAATTGAAGTTATAAGCTGTGTAGCACTCTGATTTAAATTCTGGTTTAGCGTGTCAATGTCATTTGTAATTCTAGATAAAATCTCTCCATGACTTGTGGTATCAAAATAATTAAGCGGCATACGATTAATCTTTTTGGCTATATCATTTCTTAAATTATATGTGAGCTTCATTGAAACAGAAGTCATGATAAAACCTTGGATATATGCAAAAGCAAAACTTAAACTATAAATTGCTATTAAAAACAACATTATTTTACCTATAGCTCCGAAATCTATTCCAGTGCCCGTACCTGCAATTTTACCAATGATACCGTTATAAATTTCAGTAGTTGCCTGGCCTAAAATTTTAGGACCTACAATAGTAAAAACAGTTGAAAGAATTGCAAACAGCACAACCACAACTAAGCTTATTTTATATTTACCAAGATACTTTAATAGCTTTTTTAAAGCTCCTTTAAAATCTTTCGCCTTTTCAACACTGGGGCCAGAGTGCATTTTTCCTCCACCAATAGACACCTTATGGGAGGCACTTACAGGATTACTCATGCTAATTCCTCCTTTGAAAGCTGAGATGTTGCTATCTCTTGATAGGTTTCACAAGTCTTTAGAAGCTCTTCATGTGTCCCTTTGCCAACCATATGTCCCTTGTCTAATACAATAATTTGGTCTGCACTCATTATAGTACTTACACGTTGAGCAACTATTAATACAGTTGAATTAGTGGTATATTCCTTCAATGCCTTTCTTAGCATTGCATCTGTTTTAAAATCTAGCGCGGAAAAACTGTCATCAAAAATATATACTTTAGCTTTTTTTACTAATGCCCTGGCTATTGAAAGCCTTTGTTTTTGTCCACCAGACACATTTGTGCCACCCTGTGATATTGGATTGTTAAATCCTCCTTCAGTAGATTCTATAAAATCTGTTGCTTGAGCAATATCAGCGGCTTTCCTTATATCCTCATCAGTTGAATTCTTATCACCGTACCTCAGGTTTGATGCAATATCTCCAGAAAATAATATACCCTTCTGCGGTACATAACCAATATTTTCTCGTAAATCATGCTGTGAAATATCTCTAATATCTATTCCATCAAGTAAAATCTCGCCCTCTGTTACATCATAAAATCTTGGTATTAAATTTATGAGTGTTGATTTTCCTGAACCCGTAGAACCTATAAATGCAGTTGTCTCACCTGGTCTAGAAATGAAGTTTATATCTTTAAGGACATACTCTGCGGCATCGGAATATTTAAACGAAACATTCTTAAATTCAACTGTTCCTGAGTGATCATCACTTAATTTTACAGGATTACTTTTATCTTTAATAATTGGTTCCGTTTCTAAAACTTCAGAAATTCTCTCAGCAGATACAGATGCTCTAGGTATTAAAATAAACATAATAGATATCATTAAGAACGACATTATAACCTGAATAGCATACTGCATAAATGCCATCATATCACCAACTTGCATATTAGATGCTGCAATTTGGTGTGCACCATTCCAAACAACAAGTAAATTTATAGAGTTCATTATAAACATCATAGCAGGCATCATAAAAACTATAACACGGTTAACAAATAGATTTACCTTTGTTAAATCGCTGTTTGCTTTCTCAAATCTATCTTCTTCAAATTTTTGTGTTCCGAATGCCCTAATAACCATCATACCGCTTAAATTTTCTCTTGTTATGAGGTTAATTTTATCTACAAGCTTTTGTACTAACTTAAACTTTGGCATAGCAATAGCATATATTATTGATATTAATCCAATAAGTACTACGGCTCCTAAAACTATAATCCAGCTCATAGACTTGCTTTTACCGGCTGCCATAATAGTTGCACCAATAGCCATTATAGGTGCATAACATATCATTCTAACTGCAAATACCAAAACTGTTTGAATTTGTGTTATATCGTTTGTAGTTCTCGTTATAAGAGATGCTGTTGAAAATTTATCAAACTCAGAATTAGAGAAGCTTTCTACTTTCTTAAATACATCACGCCTAAGCACTTTAGATACTCCAGCAGCTATTCTTGATGCAAAGAAAGAAACTGTTATTGCAGCACCTGCACTTAGAAGTGTCATTATTATCATATAAACGCCAATTTTAGAAATATATCTGCTTTGCATAGAAAATAGATCTATACCGACTTCTTTATAAAATTGTTTATTGAGCATTATCGCTGATTGTGAAACTATTGAATCATCTACAGATGCAGCATCGTTTCTCAGCGAATCTATCTGCGAATCAGATAGATTTTCGAGAACTGGTATTATTTTATAAAGATTGTCAAGATTTATATTTGAAATATCTTTACTAGCTTCATCAGCTATAACATTCTTTTCTGAAATTTGCTTCAGCCCTAAAATCATAGTCATAGAGGCATTATTAAAACAGCTGTTAAGTTTTTCAATACTGGTATTACGATTTTGCTTTAATACATATATATCCTCCGTAGCTAAAAGTGGATATTTAGATAAATATTCATTATATTCAGCAGATAGACCACCCGTTCTAACTGAAATATAATTTTCATTAACTAATTTTTTTTCCGATTGGTTCATAAATCCCGTCATTAACTGAAATCCATTTTTACTTATAACTTCAGGTGCAGAGTTTTCAATTCCACTATCCTGAATGCCAATATTAACTATATTAGACATCAAATTAGGAAGATTGAGCTCACACATAGCTTCAACGAAAAGTATTGCGAAGCAAAATAATACAGTTAGTATATATGGTTTTATATATATAGCAAGTTTCCTCATATATTCTAAACCTCTCTCTCAAAAATTTTAGTAGAATATTTATCTTAACTTTGCCGCTAAAGCAATCCAGCCACCTTCTTCCCTTTCTTCTATAATTTCAAACTTATCTTTCAGCTTTGTTTTTACATCATTCTCTCTTACATCAATTATGCCACTCATAATATATATAGTTTCACGATTCATATAATTTTCTACATCATCTATTAATTTTATTATAATGTCTGCCACGATATTTGCAGTAATAATATCATATTTTCCAGATACCTTTTCCGTAAGATCACCGCATACAGCATCAAATTTGCTATCAACCGAATTTAACCTTGAGTTTTCATTTGCTGTCTTTACTGCCATTTCATCAATATCTACACCACAAGCATATCCAGCACCCAATAATAGTGATGCTACAGACAGTATTCCGCTTCCACATCCCACATCCAAAACAGACATATCACTCTTTACATACTTTTCTAAAAGTTCTAAGCAAAGCCTTGTGGTTTCATGAAGGCCCGTTCCAAATGCTAGGCCCGGTTCAAGATTTATAACTATTCTGCCATTGGATTCATAATTTTCTTCCCAAATAGGTCTAATTAAAAGGTTATTTCCTATAGGTGTTGGTTTAAAATATTTTTTCCAATTATTAAGCCAATCTTCAATAACACATTTGTCACTTTTTATTTCAAAAGGTATATTTGCAAATCTATATCTTTCTTTCAAAAATGATATTGCCTCGGAAGGATTATCCTCTGGACTTATATATATATGAATTAACGTTTTAGATCTATCCTTTTCCAAAAGCCCATTATCTATTATATCTATTTTGGCTATTTCAAGGATTTCATCCTCCATATTTGAATAGTCTTCCACATATATTCCATATGGAACAGCCATATGTGCAATTGCTTCTGCATTTTCAGTATTCTCAGAATCTATTTTTATTGTTATTTCAGTCCAATTCAAAAAAAGCACTCCTTAGGTTAACAATTTTAGTTATTTGCTTATTATAATATATTTAACAAAATTAATCAAAAGTTGTTTACAAATCAAATATCATATTGTAGCATTATAATGTTATAAAATTCAGAAAGAAGGATAATATAATGGAACTTAAAAAAGAAAACTCCTTAATCGGAATCTACATACATGTTCCCTTTTGCGAAAAGAAATGCCCTTATTGCGACTTTTATTCCGTTAACAATAATGAATCAATGATGGATATATATATAGACGCTGTATGTCTTTCAATAAAAAATTGGTCAACAAAAATAAAAAAAGAAGTTGATACCATATATTTTGGTGGTGGAACTCCCAGTTTAATTGGAGAAATAAGGTTAAGCAAAATAATAAAAACTATTTCTAAATACTTCGTTCTAAAAAATCCGGAAATCACCATAGAGATTAATCCAACAAAGGGAAAACTTTTGGATTTCTATTATCTAAAAGAATTAGGTATCAACAGATTATCCGTTGGGTTGCAATCAATACACAAAAATGAATTAAAAATACTAGGGCGCAGCCATGATAATAACGACGCTAAAGCATTAATATCCTCAGCCCAAAAAGCTGGAATTAATAATATTTCTCTTGACTTGATGATCGCTATTCCTCTTCAGACAAACCAAAGCTTAAAATCATCAATAGAATTCTGCAAAAGTAGCGGAGTACCTCATATATCTGCATATATGCTTAAAATAGAACCCGGTACACCATTTTATAAATGCAAATCTAATCTCAAGCTCCCAAACGAAGAAAGTGCAGTATCTTTATATTTTCACGCGTGTGAAGAACTTGAAAAATACGGATATAAGCAATATGAAATATCAAATTTTTCTGTTCCAAAAATGGAAAGTAAACACAACCTAAAATACTGGAACTGCGATGAATATCTAGGTATTGGGCCTTCTGCACACTCATTTATAGATAAAAATCGCTTTTATTACTCGAGGGATATCAATACATTTATAAAAGAAAACAAAATAATCCTTGATGGTCATGGAGGTGATGAAACAGAATACTCAATGTTAAGACTAAGGCTTACTAAAGGTTTAGAAAATAACGAGTTCAAGAAGAAATTCTCTTACGACATTCCTCAACCTTATTATAAAAAAGCAGCCAAATATGAAAGTATGGGGCTTGTTATATGCACAGATAATTCAATAAAATTAACAAGGAAAGGATTTTTGGTTTCTAACGAATTAATATCAGAAATAATATTATAAAAATATCAAATTAATAATATCTAGTAATACCTATTGCCTTACCTACTATCTTTGTATCCTCCAACAATACAGGCAAAAACCTAGAGCTACCCGCAACTAAACATATAATATCGTCTTCTGCTTTTACCTTTCTTATAAGTATCTTATTTCTATACAACACAACTGCAGTATCATCCGGTTTTAGAGTATCTGTTTTAAACAGAAATATAACGTCGCCGGGCAAAATAGCATATTCTTTCATACTTTCATCAAAAATTCTAACCGCAATTATATCTTTTTGATATAAATCTGGTTCTGTAAAAGATACATAGCTTTCTATGTCCTCGCTAGAGAAAGACAAATTATGCGAATTAAACCTTGTAACTATAGGAACTTGAAGATTTCTAGCCCCTGAAATATGTATTGCTCTGTTTAGACCTGCTTCCCTTGATATATACCCATTTCTTTCGAGTGATTTTAAATGGGCATGAACAGTTGATGTTGATTTAATACCTGTCGCATCACATATTTCACGTACAGATGGTGGTAATCCGTCTTGTAATCGTTCTCTAAGATATTTTAGTATTTTCTCCTGATTATTATTCAATCTTATCATATAATCATCCTATCAAAATAAACATCAAAAGGCACAATTCATAATTATCATAATTTTTCCGCTTATTATTTGTATTTTATAATAAAAATACATAAAAAGCAACACTGCACTACCTCTTTGTGATTTTTTTATTTATAAATGCACCTAAGAATATTTGGAAAAAACCTGGCAAAAATAAACTCGGAGGTGCACTGAAGATGAGCAAAATAAGATTTGAAAATTCTAATAGCCGTAAAAAAAGTACAAACAAAGGGTTTTATATCGCACTTGGTATCTGCCTAGTTGCAGTAGGGGCAGCATCACTCACGACATACAAAAGCGTTAAAAGCTATATGAAACCAACTGATCCTGTTACCAATGAGTCTAGCTTTATATCAGAAAACAATACACAAGTAAACCATACATTACAGGGAACATCAGATATGGATCTTGAAAACACTTCTGATGACGAAGAAGCAACAGTAAAACAGGCAAATGCTAATAAATCTAAAGATGACAACCAAAATACTGAAGCTACAAAAGAAGAACTCATAATTTTCCCTTCCGGACATGAAATCATTAAAAATTTCAGTGACGTAAATCCTGTATATTCAAAAACTCTTTCCGATTGGAGAATCCATACAGGAACAGATTTTAAGGCTGAAAATGGAAGCATAGTTAAATCTATGAATAGTGGTATTGTTACAGATGTATTCAATGATCCCTCTTTAGGTATGACAATAGTTATAGAGCATGATCAAGGTTTTGTATCTTATTATTCCGGTTTAGGTGATACTGTTATGGTAAAAAAGGATGACAGAGTAACTACAGGTCAAGATATTGGTTCTATTAATGATGTACCGGCAGAAATAAGTGATGGACCGCATCTTCATCTTGGAATTAAAAAAGATGGAAACTGGGTTGATCCTATGTCTATATTAAAAAGTGAGTAAATTTAAAATGCCCTCGGAAATCACCCGCTTCAGGGGCACTTATTAGGCAATAGTAACAGTTTGTTTCTATTGCCTAATTCGTTTTTTACATCTACCAATATTTAACTTTTTGTTTACAAAATGTACATTATTTAATCTTAATTTCGAAATATAGCCTCTTTATAATTATTTATGTTGTTAGAACCATAGATCGAAAGGATTGGTCAGTTTGATTAAAAATGCAAACGGAAAAATTCTGGTATGCGTAAAAAATATAAATACTTCTTACAACCTAATTCTTACTGCTAAAAAATTGTCTAGTTTGAAAAATTTACCGCTTCAAGTTCTTTATGTTAAACCAAGTAACGAAGGATATAATGCAAACAGCGATGAAATGGAATATATATATAGTATATCTAAAAAAGTAGGAGCCGAGTTGACAGTATTTTTTAACGACGATCCCGCACTAATTGCAGCAAGCTTTGCAAAGCAAATAAATGCTAAACATTTAATTGTGGGTGTTAATAATGAGGGAATTAACATGTTTACCGATACAATTAGAACTTTACTTCCATCTGTTACTATATCTATGATTTCTCCAGAGGGTAAAATATATAACATGTACCCGATTCTTGGTTACTTGAATATAAAATATTTAAAGCTAAAGACACAACTCCAACATATATAATAAAAAGAAAACAGTTTTCGTCAATTATTTGGCGAGAACTGTTTTCTTGTGTTTACAAAAATGTATTTTTTATATAATATATTTTTATAAACTTAAATTGTTGGGTGATTTTATGAAAATCTTAAGAAAAACTCTTTTTATAATCCCATTGATTGTAATGCTTACTTTCACTTTTAATGGTTGTGATAACAAGAAAGACACCACAGTAAATACTGTACTTCAAATGGACAAATACTACTCTGGCAGACGCACCATGACTTGCAACTTTTCTAATAAGGCAATTCCTATTGGTTCAGAATATGAAAGTAAACTCAACTCAATTATTGAAAGTAACTGCCCTGAAGGGCTAGCTTACAAAAAGGTCTTCAAAGACTCAAATGTATCATACATCTTTACTATTGATTTTAATTCTAAACAAAATTACACATCAAAATTAAATAATATTATGGGTTCTCCTCCTACAGTTGTATTTTCCAAATCAAATACCATATTTACTAACGGAAATATAGCTTACGAAGACTTCGATAGCGCAGATATCTTATCATTTATTCCCAAAAGTATGGCTAAAGATCCTGACTTAAAAAACATAAAAATTAACTTTAGATGTAATGAAACAAATGTTATATTCGATGGAACACATTATGAAACCGGCCCAAAGATAAAATTCAATGATGTAGAATATAGCCCTATAACAGGGATAAATATAGAAACCGAAAACTTATCTAATGATGCATATAATAGAACTATAACCATATTTATGCCAAATTCGACTTATAGTAAGCTTGGAAACTCTGTTTTAAGCTACATGAGCTCAAGGGTAGATTTAAATTATGTATCTGAATTCGGATGGTCTGAACATGAAACATCAAACGAATTTAAAGTAGTATATAAAAATATTAATTTAGAACAAGTTAACAGAGTAACTTCAATGATTTTAAATGCTGACTATGGCGAAACCGCAAAGTACTATAATAACCTTGAGAATACATCAATATTCAAAAAACAGCAAGCCTTTGAGGAACATATAGATACATCGGCATATT
>CAKSUE010000019.1 GCA_934501135.1 uncultured Eubacteriales bacterium
TGTAAGTTTTGTGTTAAATTAACATATATATTAATATGTATTTGTAAGGGGGATAAGCATGGCAAAGCCAGTTGTGGCAATAGTAGGTAGACCAAATGTTGGGAAGTCTACACTGTTTAACAAATTGATTGGTAGAAGGGTTTCTATTGTAGATGATACTCCAGGTGTTACTAGAGATCGAATATATGGAGAATGCGAATGGAAAAATAGAACGATTTCAATTATAGATACAGGAGGTATAGAACCTTATTCTAATGATGTAATATTATCTCAGATGAGAAGGCAAGCGCAGCTTGCAATAGATGCTGCAGATGTAATTGTCCTTGTTACAGATATAAAATCTGGATTAGTTGCTACAGATAAAGAAGTTGCTGAAATGCTCCAAAGAAGTGGCAGACCAGTAATAGTTTGCGTTAATAAATGTGATAAAATAGGGGATACCGCAGCTGAATTTTACGAATTTTATAATTTAGGTTTGGGTGACCCAATACAGGTTTCATCAGTCCATGGGCATGGAACAGGAGATTTGTTAGATGAAATTTATGAACATCTACCGGAAGAAAAAGAAGATGATGAAAATGACGATATTATTAGTGTTGCAGTAATAGGTAAACCTAATGCTGGTAAGTCATCTCTTATAAATAAGATTGTGGGTAATGATAGATGTATAGTATCAAACATCGCAGGAACTACAAGGGATTCTATAGACACAGCAATAGAAAATAAATATGGAAGTTTTATATTTACAGACACTGCCGGTATAAGGAGAAAAAATAAGATAGATGATGCAATTGAGAAATATAGCATTATAAGGGCTAAAATGGCAATAGAGCGCTCTGATGTTTGTGTTATAATGATAGATGCAACCGAAGGCTTTACTGAGCAAGATTCTAAAGTTGCGGGTCTTGCGCACGAAGCCGGTAAAGGATGTATAATAGCTGTTAATAAATGGGATGCTGTTGAAAAAGATGATAAGACAATGTCGGACTTCAGAAAAAAGCTTCAAAATGATTTTTCTTTTATGTCTTATGCACCTATAATTTTTATTTCTGCAAAGACAGGGAAGAGGCTTGACATTTTATTTGAAACGATAAAAAAAGTAGCAAGTTCTAACTCAATGAGAATTTCTACTGGTACACTTAATGATTTGTTATCACAGGCTGTTATAAGGGTGCAACCACCTTCAGATAAGGGAAGAAGATTGAAGATTTATTATATGACTCAAGCTTCGACAAAGCCACCTACCTTTGTTTGTTTTGTGAATTCAGCTCAATTATTTCATTTCTCATATCAAAGATATATAGAAAATAGAATACGAGAAACTTTTGGGTTAGAAGGAACACCCGTTCACTTTGTTGTCCGTGAACGTGGAGATAAATAATTACGGAGGATAACTTTAATATGTTGAGTTTAAACTATATTATAGCTATAATTATAACTATGATAGTATCTTACTTGCTAGGTAGCATAAGTTTTTCGATAATTATAACTAAGAAATCTAAATTAAAAGCAGATATAAGAACAATGGGAAGTGGAAATGCAGGCTTTACAAATGTGCTAAGATCTGTTGGAAAGGTTCAAGCTATTTTGACAATGCTGGGGGACTTCTTAAAATGTGTGTTAGCAATATTTTTTAGTAGGATTGTTTTTACATCTCAAATTCTATTTGAATCTCCCAATTATGAAATAGTACAATATTCTGCTTATCTAGCGGGTTTGTGTTGTTTCTTAGGGCATATATATCCTTGCTTCTTTAACTTTAAAGGAGGCAAAGGAGTCCTTACAGCTGCTGCTATATTGCTTATGACTGATTGGAGAGTTTTCTTAATATCTATAACGGCGTTTCTGGTATGTTTATTGATTTCAAAAATTATTTCTCTAGGGTCAATTGCAGCAGCATCTGTCTATCCGATATCTACATTTTTACTAGGATATTTTGTAGACTATAATTTTAATAAGGTCTCGTTAACTTATGTATTAATCACAACAGCCTTTTCGGTAGTTATTTCTTTCTTTATATTGTATTCACATAGATCAAATATAAAGAGATTAAAGGATGGCACAGAAAAAAAGATTAGCGTAAAAAAGAATTAAATTTAATTGTAAAACCTCTTTTTCTTGCATATAAGTTAAGAAAGGGAGGTTATTATATTATGAGATTTTTTATTTTAACAAAACAGAAATTAGCTGTAATAGGTTTTTGTGCATTAGCTATAGTAATAACGGTTAGTATTTCTGCTAGAGGAATAACAGCAGTGAGTACGTCAGCTGCAGCTTCAAAGAAGATACCTATATATTACGTACAAAAGGAAGAAAAGTTAGTAAGCTTATCGTTTGATGCCGCATGGGGAAACGAACAGACTCAGGAATTATTAGATATACTAGATAAATATAATGTTAAAGCTACTTTCTTCTTAGTAGGATCATGGGTGGATAAATATCCAGAATCAGTTAAAGCTATTTATGATGCAGGGCATGATGTTTCTAATCATTCCGATACCCATCCACATATGTCTAAACTTTCTAAAGATAAAATGAAAGCAGAAATAGAGAATTGTAATAATAAAATTGAAACATTAATAGGTGTAAGACCAAATCTTTTCAGACCGCCATATGGAGATTATAATAATGCAGTAGTTGAAACAGTAAATGAACTAAATATGTATTGTATGCAATGGGATGTTGACAGTTTAGATTGGAAGGATCCGTCTCCGGAACAGATAAAAAAGAACATAATGAATAAAATAAAACCTGGTTCAATAATATTAATGCATAACGGAGCTAAAAATACACCGGCAGCATTGCCTATGATTATAGAGGGGATTACAGGAGAAGGGTATAATATTATTCCTATATCTCAGATAATATATCAATGTCCATATACAACGGACCACGAGGGTAAACAATGTCCAAACAACTAAATATAATACATATAATTAAATAATATTTATAAAAATAAAATGAGTACTTATATAAGTACTCATTTATTTATTTTCCACTGTTCTATTGCAAATTTAGCTATATCATCATAGTCTTTATCGGTCCAGGTCTTCTTAGTTAGATATTCATTTTTGATTTTTTCTCCTAAAGCGGAACTTTTACCGCAATATGGCGATCCCATGTATACACCTGACAATATGGTTCCGGCTTTTTTATATCCTAAAATAGCTTTATTTATTGAATAAATAGATTCAAAATTATCATCGCAGTCATAAGGAATATACTTAAATTCATCTACTATATATTTTCTGCCAAGATCAGAAGTATTAAGCCAAACAAGGAAATCTTGCGCTAACTTCTTTTCTTTATCAGAAGTTTTTGCATTAATTCCATAGTACATAGAAACATAAACAGGTATGGATTTGTTAAGTTCATCAATACTTTTAGATAAATGTATATCATCTTTAGAAAAAGGCATTTTAACAGGTATAATATTTAATCTGCTAGCAAGTTGAGGATTAATTCTTTCAATTTCGTTATATACCCAATTTCCTTGTTTTATAAAGATAGATTTACCATCAGAAAAGTTTTTTAGTGATTGTTCATAACTATTTTTTTCAGGATCAATATATGAAGCTGATCGCTCTAATTGTCCATTTTCACCTGCGGCATAAAACGTTTTAAGATCAAGTGATTTGCTATATGCCTTTAACGGATTATATAACAAATCAAGCTGGGATTTACTTGCGTTAAAAGCATTTAAACTTGAGTCAAATGTGGTATTCATTGCTACATTTATCATATGATTAATATATGTCCACTCTTCAGCCCCTGCTACAGAGAAAACCCCTGTAAGGTTCTTAGAGATATCATCCTTTTTTGATGATATTAAATATTCATTACCATTCAAATAAACATATGAAGCTTGGTTATTTTTTATAAAAGAATCTAGTGCCTTAACAAGTGTTTCAAATTCATCGTATGTTGCATATTTAAGATTAGATATAAATGAATCCGCTATATTCTCTCCAAAAATGCTAGCTATCATACCACGGTCAACTAAATAACCATATCCATCAATTCCATATGGGATACCGAAATTACCAGAGTCTTTTAAGCTGAGTTTCATATTTTCAGGTATATTTTTTGTTAGTTCCTTAAATGCATCAATATTAGAATCATCAAAGTTCCATGCAAAGCCATCGTGCTGAAGGTTAGCCAGCTCTTTAAGATTTGTTATTGAATATATTGTAGGATATTCATATGAGTTTAACTGGCTGTTAAGTTTCTCGAAGCTATCGTTTTCTTTTGAAGGAGATATAACTTTTATTTTTACGCCATTTTCTGAATAATATTCATCGAGTAATTTTTGAAGCATTTCAGAGACATCATATCTTGCATTGTAAATACATATATCATAATCCTTTTTATTTTCACTCGATGCTTGAGAATAATATGGCCCAACAGATGAATTCATACAGCCAGCAGCGAAATTAGCTGAGAAAAGAATAACTATAAATAGACAAAGTATTCTGCTTTTTTTACTCATATAATTCTCCTTTGAAAATGCATTATTTTAAGAATTCTTCCCGAAGTCTTTTAGCAGCTTCGCTAGTGTCTTCTCTATTACCGAATGCTGTTAATCTAAAAAAGCCTTCTCCGTTTTTTCCAAATCCCGAGCCAGGGGTACCTACAATATTTAATTCGTTTAACAAATAATCGAAAAATTCCCACGAAGTCATTTCATTTGGACATTTTAACCAAACGTACGGGGAGTTTTCACCTCCGGCAAACCATATATTTGAGTCCTTCAATGCAGCAGAAATAATTCTTGCATTTTCTTTATAATATTCTATTGTATTACTAATTTGTTTTAATCCATCATTTGTAAATACTGCATTAGCAGCACGCTGGATAATATAAGATACACCATTAAACTTGGTGGTTTGTCTTCTAAGCCAAAGTTTATTTAGTTTTATACCATCAAACTCTAAATCCAAAGGTATAATAGTATATCCGCATCTAGTACCGGTAAAGCCAGCAGTTTTAGATAAAGAACAGAATTCTATTGAACATTTTGAAGCACCTTCAATTTCAAATATGCTTCTTGGAAGGGTTTCATCGTTTATAAATGCTTCATATGCGGCATCGAATAAAATTATGGCTTTGTTATATAAAGCATAGTCGACCCAAGCTTTTAACTGTTTATGATTATATACAGAACCAGTAGGATTATTTGGAGAGCACAAATATATAATATCAGCGTTTTTTCCTGTGTTGGGAAGAGGAAGAAAAGAATTCTCTTTTGTTGCATTTATATATGATATTTTTCTTCCATCCATTATGTTTGTGTCGACATAAACTGGATAAACGGGATCAGGAATTAAAACGTTATTATCTTTATCAAAAATATCTAAAATATTTCCAATGTCGCTTTTTGCACCGTCGCTTATAAAGATTTCATTTAAATTAAGATTTACATTTCTTTTTTGGTAATAAGATTTTACACTTTGCCTTAAAAAGTCATATCCTTGTTCGGGACCATAACCTTTAAAAGTTTCCTGATTAGACATATCATCAACAGCTTTATGTAATTCACTAATGACGGAATCGCAAAGTGGTTTTGTAACATCCCCTATTCCTAGCCTAATTAATTTAGCATCTGGATTAGAAATTCTAAAATTATTTATCTTTTTAGCAATAGTTGAAAAAAGGTAACTATCATTAAGATTTAAAAAGTTTTTATTTATTTTCATAAATCACTCTCCCAAAGAAGCTTTAATGAACTCTCTGAATAAGGGATGCGCATGATTAGGACGGCTCTTAAATTCCGGATGATACTGAACTCCAACGAAGAATCTATTGGTTGGAATTTCAACAGCCTCAACTAACATGCCATTTGGAGATGTACCGGAAACTACCATTCCATTTTCCTCAAATAAATCTCTATATTTGTTATTAAATTCATACCTATGACGGTGACGCTCTTCAATCTCTGTCTTTTTGTAAGAACTTTCAAGCAATGATCCCTTTTTTATTTTACAAGGATATACACCTAGCCTCATGGTTCCACCTTTAGGCAAATTACCTTGTTGGTCATGCATAAGATCTATAACTGAATTTTTTCCATTTGGTTTAAATTCACTGGAACTAGCATCATTTAATTTTAAAACATGTTTGGCAAATTCTATAACTGCAGTCTGCATTCCAAGACAAATGCCAAGATAAGGTATATTATTTTCTCTTGCATATTGCGTGGCAGCAATTTTACCGTCTACACCTCTATCTCCAAAACCACCGGGGATAAGAATTCCATCGCAATCAAATAACAAATCTTTTACTGTATACTCTGTTACAAGTTCAGAATCTATCCATTTTATATCTATTTTAGCGCCATTTTCAAATCCTCCGTGATACAATGCCTCTGCCACAGATAGATAGGCATCATGTAATGCTACATATTTTCCAACTAATCCTATCTTAACGGTTTTGGTTCTTGCATCTATTCTTCTAAGCATATCTGTCCATTCAGACATATCGGGTTTAGGACAATCTAAAGACAGTTCCCTACAGACAATATCAGAGAAATTATTTTCCTCAAGCATTAATGGTGCTTGATATAGCACAGGAACAGTCATATTTTCAATAACGCAATCAGGTTTTACATTACAGAAAAGAGAGATTTTCTGACGTATGCTTTCACTTATAGGTTCATCGCATCTTGCGATTATTATGTCAGGATTAATACCTAATGAACGCAGCTCTTTTACAGAATGTTGTGTGGGTTTAGATTTATGTTCACCTGAACTTTTTATGTAGGGGATAAGTGTAACATGCATGAATAAACAATTTTCCCTTCCTACTTCAAGTGAAACCTGTCTAATTGCCTCTAGGAATGGTTGGCTTTCTATATCTCCGGTAGTACCACCTATTTCGGTAAGAACAACATCTGCTTTTGACTTTTCCCCAACAGAATAAATAAAACTCTTAATTTCATTAGTAATGTGGGGAATAACCTGAACTGTCTCGCCCAAATATTCTCCATTTCTTTCTTTAGTTAACACATTCCAGTATACTTTTCCTGTTGTAAGATTGGAATATTTATTTAAATTTTCATCAATAAATCTTTCATAGTGTCCCAAGTCAAGATCAGTTTCGGCTCCGTCCTCTGTCACAAAAACCTCTCCGTGCTGATAAGGACTCATAGTACCAGGATCTACATTTATGTAAGGATCAAGTTTTTGTGCCGCAATTTTAAGTCCTCGGGACTTTAGAAGCCGACCTAAAGATGCAGCTGTTATACCTTTACCTAAACCTGAAACTACTCCACCTGTTACAAATATATATTTTGTCATATTTCCACTATCCCCTCAAATGTTTTTTTAGCATCGCCAGTCATATATACAATTTCGTCAGTATACTTTATAGAAAGGCTTCCGCCTATTAACTTTACATTAATATTTATACCTTTTTTAAAGTAACCGTTTTCTACTGCAGCAACAACTGCAGCACAAGCTCCTGTACCGCAAGCCATTGTTTCTCCACTTCCGCGCTCCCATACTCTCATCTCAATAGTGTCTGTATCTGTTATTTTTATAAACTCTATATTTATTCCATCTGGGAATAATGAAGAGTTTTCAAATAAATTTCCTTCATATTCTATGTTCAAATTTTTAAGGTCATCACAAAAAACTACACAATGCGGATTTCCCATGGAAACACATGTAATATTGTAGTGTTTATTTCCTATTATAACATCTTCATTAATTATTTTTCTTTTATTTATATTAACAGGTATTTTTTGTGGATCGAATTCTGCCTTTCCCATGTCAACACGTAATTTTGTAACTATATTTCCTTTTTTATATGCTTTTAATGTTTTTATTCCGCTTAAAGTTTCAACTGTAACATAATTACTGTTTACAATATTGTTATCGAGTAGATACTTCCCAACGCATCGTATTCCATTACCACACATTTTACCTTCACTACCGTCAGAGTTAAACATTCTCATTTTAGCATCTGCTTTTTCAGACGGGCAAATAAGGATTATTCCGTCTCCTCCAATACCATAGTGCCTATCAGATAATTTAACACTTAAAATTTCAGGATTTTCAATTACTTGTTTAAAACAATCAAAATAAATATAATCGTTTCCGCATCCTTGCATTTTAGAGAAATTTAAAATCACATAATTCCCCCTTAAAAATAGCTAAATTAATAAATAAAAAGATTAAATAATTATGGCTTATAAAAAAATAATATTCAAATTATTCTTACAACATACAAAATAATATTATATATCAAATGATAGATTTTTACAAGTACGATTAGATTATTGCAAAATTAACAATTATAAAAGAAAAAGCAAACAGATTTTTTTTTGATCCTGCTCGCTTTCAGTTAAGGTTTTAGTTTTTAAAAACCAATTTAACATAAAAAATATTCTCTTTTTGCTTAAACTCTAATTTACCGCTGTACTTTTGGACACACTCTTTCATACTGATAATTCCAAATCCGTGATACAGGTTATCACCTTTGGTAGAATTAATATGATTGTTTTTAACTGGGACAATACCATTTACAGGATTTGATATTTCAACAGAAATATAATCATCAGCCTCTGAGGAAAATTCAACGTTAATATAC
>CAKSUE010000020.1 GCA_934501135.1 uncultured Eubacteriales bacterium
GTTCCATCGGGCAATGCATGAAGTTTAATTTGCTTTAAGCTGTATCCAGGTGGTATAGCATCAGATTCGCCTACCGATACCTTCTGCGTTTTGGTGTTATAATTTGATGCGCTTTCCGGAGTCGATTGCTCTTTTTCGGTTCTGCCTGTTTTGCCTAATTTGTTTATTAATTCTTCGTCTGTTATTTGTATACGCAATGCTATGTTATAATTAGATATTTCTGGATTAAAAAAGTCTATAACAGCATTGTCTGTACCAGAACTTGCATTAACATCTCTTACTAACCTATATGAAACAGAGCCTCCACCGCTTGAAGGCGTTGAACTATCATCAATTTTTTCCACTTCTGAACTTATTTTTACTGGTGGGTAATCGGGAACAGAACCATCTCGTGGTTTGTATAGTTGATATATATATACTGAACCTATTATAATTCCGGCTGCGGCCGCTGTTAAGAGTATAGCTGTTGCTGGAATAGATATTACATGATTTTTATATATTGTACCAACGGTAAAGCATTGAGCAATAACCCCATTGTTTTTACCAACAAAGCCTCCTGAGATTTTGTTGGTAATTATTGAACAAGCACATGAACAGCAGGCTATTAATCCACCGTCATTAAATCCAGCTAAAGTTCCGGAACAAACTCCTGCTTTTATTATACCATCAACGGTGAGATTTGAAATTTCAGAGTTTTTTAATACTCCAAAAAGTCCTCCGTACTCTAAGTGCTTGTCTGCGACAACAAAGTTATATATACTGAATCCGTTGCCATCAAACTTACCTGAAAATGGGTGAGATTCATCTTTGCCAATAGGTATCCATTTTTTACCCTTTAAATCTATATCTTTAGTTAATATAAATTTACCGTATGAATATTCCTGATCAGCTTCGTTGACCTTTTTGGATATTTCAAATAGTTCTTCTGCACTTGAGATTTCAATAAAATTTTCTTTGTCTTCGTTTATAAGATGGAAAGATATTTTTCTAAAATTGGGCTTATTATTGTCTTGTATAATCCAAATTTTCTCTGTATCCCAACCTAGTTCTTTAAAATATTTCTCATTAAAATTGTCGCTAGTAAGAGGTGAGACACCTGTAACTTGCTTATCTAATTCAGCTTTTTCTTTGTTGTAGAAACAACCGGATATTTCTCCACTATTTTCTTCACAAAATCCGCTTGAGATATTTTGCTGTTTGATTTTACAATTACTGTAACTATTAAAAATAGTCCCCAAGTTACTGTTACAAAATCCACTTACATTTTTAATATTTTTTATATTGATGTCGGAATAACAGTTAATTATTTTTCCGTGATTAATATTTGCAAAGCCGCTAACAAGAAGTTTGCTTTTTTCCATACAGCACCTCTATTTAGGATGTTAATTTGTTTTTTAATAGTATTATATAATACGCTTCAAATAAACACAATAAAAATATAAATAAAAACATAAAATTTATAAATTTTGCCGATCTGCTATTGTTCGGGTTAAGGATGATAATGTTATTATATACATTTTATATAAACACTATTGATAAGTTTATAGCGTAAGGTTAAAAAATTTGTGAAATTGGTTTTATTGTTGTAAGCCAAACTATTTTGTTGTAAAATGTAATGGTAAAATTGGATTTTTTATTGGAGGGATTTTTGTTGTCACCTTTATCGATTTTAATGCTTATTGGCGGAATAGGTATGTTCCTTTATGGAATGAATTTGCTTGGAGAAGCACTTCAAAATATGGCTGGTGTGGGTTTAGAAAAGATTTTAAAAAAACTCACAAATAATAAAATTAAAGGTGCAGCTGTTGGTACCGTTGTTACAGGTATAATTCAAAGCTCTGCTGCCACTACTATTATGGTTCTGGGCTTTTTAAATGCAAGTATCATGAATCTTGTTCAGGGTATTCCTGTTATTATGGGTGCTAATATAGGTTCAACTGTTACCGGCCAAATTCTAAGACTTGGAGATATAAGCTCTGATAATATTTTTTTAACTCTTATGAAACCTGAAGCTTTTGCTCCTGTTATTATTGGAATTGGCGCTTTTATTTTACTTTTTTCTAAAAAGAAGAAAACTAGAAATATAGCGAAAATTATGCTTGGTTTCGGAATACTTTTTATGGGCATGACAATTATGGAGACAACTATAACTCCTCTAAAAGATAACGAGACATTTCAAAATATGTTTTTAACATTTTCAAATCCGTTTATAGGTATATTATTTGGAATAGTATTTACTGCGATTATACAGAGCTCCTCTGCTTCAGTTGGTATTTTACAAGCTATTTCCTCAACTGGCGCGGTTACGTTTTCTATGGCATTACCTATTATTGTTGGACAAAATATAGGAAAATGTTTTACAGTTTTACTCGCTAGCATTGGTACAAACAGAAATGCCAAAAGGGCTACATTAATTGATGTTTTATTTAATGTTTTGGGTGGAGTTCTGTTTGTAAGTGTTCTATATAGCCTTCAGTTTAGCATAGGTCTTCCTTTTTGGGAAAATGTTATGAGCAGAGGTGATATTGCAGATATCCATACATCATTTAATGTTATTACAACTTTAGTTTTACTTCCTTTATCATCATCGCTTATAAAACTTTCTGGCAAAATTATTAAAGATAAGAATCCGTCTAAAATAAATCAGGAATTAGGAGTGTTAGATGACATCTTCCTAAAAACACCTCCGGTTGCGCTTGAGCAGAGCAAAACTGTTATTTTGAATATGGCAGAAACTGCACAAGAAAACTTTAAAATATCTACAGAACTTCTTATGAACTATGATTCTAAGCTAGAGAAAAAACTTCAAGAAAATGAAAGATTTTTAGATAAAGCAGAAACAGCCTTGAATGAATATCTTGTTAAAATAACGGGGTGTAGCCTAAATGAACAAGAAACCTTGGTTGCTACCGAATTGATGCATAATGTAGGAGACTTTGAAAGAATAGGCGATTATTGTATAAATATTGCAGATGTTGCAGAGTATAATAGTAGCAATGGTATTGTATTTTCAGAAAAGGGTAAAAAAGAAATTAAAACCATGATAAGTGCTATTGAGAATATTATTGAAATTACAATAGATGCTATTTCTAATGATGATATTGCCACCGCTCATAAAGTGGAACCTTTAGAGGAGGTTATTGATTCGTTAAAAGAAACACTAACAACTGAACATGTAACAAGACTGCAAAAAGGTGTTTGCAATGTTGAATCTGGAATATCCTTTATGGAACTTATAACAAGCCTTGAAAGAATTTCAGATCACTGTTCTAATATTGCAGTCCACTTAATTCAAAGATTAACTGAGGGACATAACTTTGATACGCATGAACATTTAAAAAGAATGCATAAAGGCGATACAGAGGAATACAGGGCAATGTATGCATATTATGAGGATATATACTATAATGCAATAAAATAAAAAAATCCCTGCACAAAATGTGTGGAGATTTTTATTAGTAGTTTAGAATAAATATCTGTGCGTTACGAGGAATATTTAAATAATAATAATGATAATTTGCTTTTTTATTGCCAATTATTTGTATTAGTGCTATAATTCTAATGTTTGTATCTATAAGGGAAAGTATTTGCAAACAGGAGGATACTTAAATGGCTATTAATGAAAAGAAAAGTGGAGTTATTATTTCTTATATAACTATAGTAGCATCTACTTTGATAAATTTTGCCTATGTACCTATTCTTTTAAATTTTATGGGTAAATCTGAATATGGTATATATGAAACAATGGGATCTATAATAGCTTACTTTTCTATAATGGATTTTGGCTTGGGATCTACAATTACAAGGTTTTATACAAAATATTTAACATTAAAAGATGAAAAGAATATGGCTAACGTGTTGGCTATATGTTCAAGAATATATGCAGTTATTACATCTATTATTTTAGTGGCGGGGTCTGTTTTATATTTATTTTTAGATGATATTTATAAAGATAAATGGTCAGCTGAGGAACTTGAAAGTGGCAAGCGTGTATATGTGGTTCTTCTTATAAGCATTGCAATTACAATTATTTCTCAAATATATAATGCTGTTATATCATCGCATGAAAGATTTACTTTTATTAAAGTTGCATCTTTAGTGCAAACATTACTGCAACCGGTTGTTGTAATTTTGGTGATGATGGCCCATCCAACGGCATTTGCTATGGTTATTGTTATGACAATATCAAATATTTTATTAGTGGCAGCTAAAATATATTATTGTTATGCAAAGCTTAATATGAAGATAAAATTATATAACTTTGAAAAGGCTTTGCTCTACAGCATGATCGGTTTTTCGTTCTATTTGTTTTTAACATCAATGGCCGATCAGATGTTTTGGAGATCTAACCAGCTTATACTAAGCTCTGTTTCAGGAACAGAGGCTGTTGCTGTTTACGCGCCGCCTTTTAAAATATTTACAGCTTATACAATGATTTCATCTGTAGTGTCCTCAATTTTTCTTCCTATGATCACATCTATGGTTGCAAATAATACACCTAAAGATGAATTTTCAAAATTATTTATTAAAGCAGGAAGACTACAGTTTATTATTTTATTTGCTGTTTTAACCGGATTTATTCTTTTGGGAAAAGAGTTTTTATTCTTGTGGTTAGGGAAATCCGATATTAAAGATAACATAGGAGTTATGTATTTTGTAACAATCGCGCTTATAGCACCTTTTTCTATAGAATTAATTCAAAATTTAGGCCTTGTTATTATACAAGCAAGAAACAGATGCAAGTTTAGAGCTTTAATGCTCTTGTGCGCAGCGATAGTTACAATAGGGTTAGCTATTCCCGTAGCTAAGAAATACGGTGTTATTGGATGCTCTATAGTTACAGGATGTGCATTTATAATAAACAGCGGATTTATTATGAATGTATATTTTAAAAAGGTTATGGACCTTGATGTTAAAGGGTTTTGGATAGAAATTATCAAAATACTTATTCCTGGAACAGTGTGTTGCATAGCTACAGGATTTTTATTTAGATATATAAATATATCTTCAAATATAGTTGATTTTGCTGTTAAAGCTATTATCTTTGCTGTTTTATATATTGTTACAATGTGGTTATTTGCACTGAACAAATATGAAAAAGATTTGTTCAGTGAACCTATTACAAAGGTTAAAAATAAAATTATCAAAAGTTAGCGTGACTAAGAGGTGTTTAAATGCAAAAAACTAATAATGTTTCGGTTTCAATTGTTATTCCAGTATATAATGAAGAAAATTATATTAAATCGTGCATAGAATCTGTAGTGAACCAAGACTATCCTAAAGATGATATGGAACTTTTACTAGTGGATGGAAACTCAGAGGACAGAACAGTTGAAATAATAAAGAGTATGATTAATGATTTTCCATTCATAAGGCTTTTAAACAACCCTAAAAGAACAGTGCAATATGCACTTAATATTGGAATAAAAAATGCAGTAGGAACCTATATTGTTAGAATGGATGCACACGCAGAATACGAAAGTGGCTATGTTTCTAAATGTATTGAATGCTTAAAAAAGACAGGTGCTGATAATGTAGGTGGGCCAACGAATGCAAAAGGTAAAACGGAGTGCCAAAAGGTTATAGCTGCTGCATATCACTCTCCGTTTGCGCTTGGTGGCGGAACACATTATGTAGATGGATATGAAGGATATGCTGATACAGTGTCTTGGGGCTCTTTTAAAAGACAAACGCTTATTGATATTGGAATGTATGATGAAAGACTTCCTAGAAGCGAAGATGACGATTTGAATTACAGAATCATTGAAAATGGAGGAAAGATATACATAAGCGCGAATATTAAAAGCACATATTACCCGAGAAATACCTATTTAGGTCTATTTAAACAATATTTTGAGTATGGTGTTTGGAAAATAGCAGTTATTAAGAAACATAAAAAACCTGCTAGAATTGCGCATTTGATTCCAATGTTATTTGTTCTATTTTTGATATTGTTTGGCGTGGGCTCTTTTTTCTCAAATATTATTTTTTACCCTTTGATTTTCACAGTTGGACTTTATATGGCTTTAAATATTTATTTTTCTTTCAAAAACAAATATGTCAATAATTTACTGCAAAAAATTAAATTGGTTTATGTCCATACAATTATACACATATCTTATGGATTAGGTTTTCTAACTGGAATATTTAAGTTTATAAATACAAAATGGAATTAATTGTGAAGATTAGTTGAAATTCAGGAGGATAATTAAATGTCTGACATCGAAAAAAAAGACACATTTAGCAAAAATGAATTACGGAATCTTCAAATTAAAAGTTTAGAATTGTTATTATACTTTAAAAAAATATGTGATGAAAATAATTTGCTATTTTATTTTTGTGGTGGATGCTGCATAGGTACGCTTAGAAATAAAGGGTTTATTCCGTGGGATGATGATATTGATGTATTTATGCCAAGAGAGGATTATGAAAAGCTAGGGAAAGTTTGGGAAAAATACGCAGATACGGATAGATATTCATGCTTGCGTACGAATAAAGATATGTTTGTAGGAAATATATTTACAACTATTGTCGATAATAATACTACATTTATCAGGCCTAATCAGGTAGGTCTTGATATCCCAAAAGGCCTTGTTATTGATGTTTTTCCTTTGGATGGCTGCCCTTCATCGAGATTTTCAAGAAGAATGCAGAAATTTTGGGCATTGATATTTTCTTTATATCTAGCACAATTGGTACCGGAGAATCATGGAAAAATGGTAACCTTAATAGGAAAATTTATGCTTGATGTTGTTCCATCAAAAAAGTTTAGGTATAAAATTTGGAAGTTTGCAGAAAAACATATGAGCAAATATAAGATAGATAATTGTGAATTTATAACTGAGCTTTGTGCTGGTCCGGGGTATATGAAAAATGAATATCCTAAAAAAGCTTTTGAAAGTGCTGTTTATAAAGAATTTGAAGGATATATGATGCCAATTCCTGTTGGGTATTATGAATATTTGACTATGGCATTTGGCGATTATATGACACCTCCTCCAAAGAACAAACAAGTAGCGCATCATGATTTTATTTTTTATGATCTTGATAATAGCTATAAAAAATATGAGGGCAGAACAGTTGACGACTTAAAAAGACTATATGAAAAAGTTAAAGAAGAAAGGGTAGATGATAAATGATATATGGAGCTATTTTAGCAGGTGGTGTAGGCTCTAGGATGCATATTTCAGATATGCCAAAGCAATTTCTGCCTCTTGGTGATAGGCCAATAATTATACAAACATTAGAGAAGTTTCTTATGTGTACTAGGTTAGATTATATATATGTTGGTGTACACAGCAGTTGGGTATCTCATATGGAAGATCTAATAGATAAATATAACCTTGATAAAGATAAAATTGTAGTAACAGAAGGTGGGTCAGACAGGAATAGCACTATACTTAATATAATAAGTAAAATAGAAAAAGATCATGATAAACATGATGATGATATAATAGTAACCCATGATTCGGTTCGTCCATTTGTCACATTAAGAATTATAGAAGATAATATTAATGCGGCAATAAAGTATGGCGCATGTGATACAGTTGTTTCAGCTACTGATACTATAGTTATTTCTGAAGATAATAATGTAATTAGTGAGATTCCAAATAGAAAATATATGTATCAAGGACAAACTCCTCAAAGTTTTAAAATGAGTATGTTAAAAAGTCTTTATAATGATTTAAATGAAGATGAAAAGGAAATTCTTACAGATGCCTGCAAAATATGTGTTGTTAGAAATACTCCAGTAAAGCTGGTAGAAGGTGAGATATCTAACATAAAGATAACAACAGTAAGTGATTATAAAATAGCTCAAGCTATGTTGCAGAGCTCATTAAAGGATTCAAGTATTTAGCAAACGAAAGAAAATAATTATGTCGAGGCTCTCGACAATAAAAGGAGACCGTGATGTGAGTAAAGGTAAAAACGCGAGCATGCGATTATGTTAAAAGTAGAGTTTTGGAACGCGGAGTGCGTGTCGAGGCTCTCGAAAATAAAAAAGATTATAATGTGAGTAAGGGAAAAAACGCGAGCATGCAATTATGTTAAAAGTGGAGTTTTGGAACGCGAAGTGCGTGTCGAGGCTCTCGAAAATAAAAAAGACTATAATGTGAGTAAGGATAAAAGCGCGAGTATGCGATTATGTTAAAAGTGGAGTTTTGGAACGCGAAGTGCGTGTCGAGGCTCTCGACGGAGGGATGGGACTTGATTAATTACATTTATCAGCTGGTAAGTCCAAAGGTATTTAGCATAAAATACGAAGACATTAATTTTTCTGAAGGGGTTATAATAAAACCACTATATATGTCAATTTGCCATGCAGATCAGAGATACTATTTAGGGCAGAGAGATCCTAGAACTTTGGAAAAAAAATTACCAATGGCACTAATACATGAGTGTTGCGGAGAGATTGTAGAGGATACAAGCGAAAAGTTTAAAAAGGGCCAAAAAGTTGTTGTGGTGCCTAATACACCT
>CAKSUE010000021.1 GCA_934501135.1 uncultured Eubacteriales bacterium
CTTATATTAAGTCCTATATAAACAGGATCAACTACATCAACCTTCGTGTTTAAAAGTCTATATCTATCGATATACCTTTTAATATTTTTTTTATAACCTTCTAAACACATATCTCTCTGGCCAGTTCCTCTTACAACTATTGTTACATAGTTTTGGCCTCTAACTTCCTCTCCATTTGGAAGACAGGATGGTAAAACTTTTATACCGCACTGTATAAGTCCAGGAGCGTGATATGCAAGATTTTCATAATCTTTAATAGTTACAGCCTTTTTCCCGCTATCCAAAACTTTTGCTGCCCTACTCTTCATATCTACGAAGGATTCTGCATTAACCCCACCAGACGCATTAACTATTTGCTCTATCTTAAAGTTTTTAATATATTGATTTATACTATCTGTACGGTTTATAATTCCAGATTTTATGTTTGAATCTTTTCCTAATGTATTAGCAAAACCTATAAGAACTATGTTGTCTTCTGCTTTATTAGGCGCATCACCATATTCATTATCTCCGAAAATAATTTTAGAGTTCATACAATCTAAAATATAAGCCTTATCGTATTTGTCAGAATCGTAAAAATCGTTTACCTTGTGCCATTTATCAAATGTTAGTGTGTTACCTTTTTCATAACCAACCATTATTTCAAAATCATCATATGAGATATTTTCTTTTCCTATTCTGTATTCTTGGTCTGATACCCCGGTCCCTGAGCCAAGAACCATTATATCTTTAACCGATTTATCATAAGCAACTACTAACACTGCTTCATCATTTGGAGATTTATTATTAAGAGATAAAATCGCATTTTTCCCTAAATCGAATCTAGTTTCTCCCTTATTAATATCCCTTTCAAAGGTATAATCTCTAGTAAACTTCCAACCGTCATTGTCTTTTACATAAACAATATTATTTCCATAAAGAGCCAGATGTGATTTAATTACTACTCTTCCTGATTCGGAAATTTCCTTTTTAGTTAGTAAATTATTCTCGCATAATGTAGATCTTTGAGTAACTTTAAAAACGTTAGTGAAAATATTAGTGATTTTAGGCGGAAAATCATAGCACTGAGAAACCAGCTTTGCTCTTATGGGAAACACACCATTTTGTTGTTTTATTTCCCCGTCAATTTTAAACTTTATTGTTCCAGAAAACAGGAAATTATGTGTTTCATCTTTAAGTACATCTAATTTATGCCATCCTAAATTCGAGCCCTGTACTCCATAAAATTCCCATTCAATATTTGCAAGCTCAATGAATAAATCATCAGAATCTTCAATTGGATTCCTCTTATATTTGCTATCTAGAAATACATCAAAGTACAAGCCAAATTCAGATACACCAGAAATGGGAATATCAAAATTAATTCTAAACATTTTAGCTTTATTTTCATCGTCAAGCTCTTCACCAAACAAAGGAAATATCCTTTTTCCATCAAAACTTTCATATGGTACCCTAAATTTTGCTATTTGATTCTCAAAGTCAACACACACAATATTTGAACTGATAACTGGTTCTACCGCTTCATTTTCAAATATCATATCATTTGCATACCACTTTGTTCCTTGAGGTATAATCATATCTTTACCGGCATTAGAAATCTTAATTAATGTATTAGAACCTTTATTTTGTTTTCTTTTTATTCCTAACAGTTCAAGTAGCTTGTATTGGCTCGATTCAGGAACACCACTCATATATTTTTGTTGTTCTAATTTAAGCCAGGCAAGTAAATCTATTAGAGTCATACCAGGGTCAGAGACCTGTGTGTTTGTCCATTCATCACTTAAATAACCAATTTGCCTTCTTGCTGATTCTATTATATCCTCAAATTCTTGCTCGTTAAAATTTTCAAGATCAATCATACAAAAACATCCTTTAAATTCATTATTCGACCATTATGCTGATCTCAGGTTCACCAAAAACAGGAATGGTAAAATATTGTTTGCTTATTTCTTCAAAATCTATATCCTTTTTCCCATCTAATGTAACAGCCCTTGTAAAAAGGTTTACAGATTTAATCCATCTTACATTTTTTGTAGACTTTATATAGTTATAAACAGATTCTTTACGAGGAAGGCTTCCTATGTCCCAACCTTGTTTATTAAAATTACCGCTAATTGGATCTAAAAAACTTTTTAATCTTTTATAAATATCTTGGTACAAACTTTGATAGTTATTATAATCATCAATTACTACATCTACCTTTACAGAGATCTCAACATACAAAACCTCAAATACTTTAAGGTTAGATGTCTCTGAAAAAGTAAGCGGAGCAGCATCTTTAATATAATTCTCAACTCTATTTTTAATAACTAAGAACTTTTCATATCCTTTCATATAATCTTTGGGAAGAATCGCAACGGATATAGTTCCAATAGACTTTTGACTCATATTATCTACATGTGGAATACATTTAACTTTATATATATTTCTATCATTACATTTTATTGCAGATTCAAAATCATCAAGTGTTACTATCCTGTTCATACCCGATATTTTGCTCGACATTCTTTTTGCAGCATTAGCTACTGTCTCCATGTCCACGCCACCGACTAGTTGTTTTAAATTCTTAACTGATCTTATAGAAGGAATTGCATCTGAAAAACCTTGAACTGATTCTACATCAATATTTCCACTACTTCCGGAGGAAATACTATATTCAACCCTTATGCTCTGCTGGTTTTGATGTGTAGGTATTTTACCATGCCTTCCATCGCCAAAAGTTATAGTACCTTTATTATAATCAATCTCAAAAACTCTATCATTCATTGAAGCACATGCAATATTAGGTATTGCTTCCCATTTAATCCAAATCTCCGTTACTCTACCTTTGTCATTATATTCTATAATGTACGAATCATCTTTTGAATTTAATATATCGTTTTCTTCAGCACTAGACAAACTTCCAAACTCATTAACCCATACATTTGCATATGCTATGTTATTGCTAGACAAGTTACAAACCTTATTTATTTGCATATTATCAACGTAAAAATACTCAGGTGCCCTTGTCTCAATTTGTGTTACTTGAACAGTATTAAAATATATTCCATTTATAATAGGGAACCCTTTCTTTTTATCATAATACTTATCGTCATGATTAACTATGCGTAAAAAGTATCCCTCTCTTCCAAACAATTCTGTTTTTGCAAAATCATTTTTTCCTATCATTGAAACAATAGCACTATTTGATAAATTATCCGTAAGATCAAGAACATCTATATTTTTCCAAATATAATTTCCTTGATTATCTTTTGCGTAATATTCCCATCTTAACGATGGTATATCAATATATACCCCTGCTTCAATATCAAAAAGAATTTTTATTGGCCCATTCTCAATAGGGTTACTCAAACAAAAGTACATTGTTGGATGTTTACATATTGCCTCTTTTAAAAGAGGAGGAACTTCGTTATCTTTTAAACTAATTATTTTTTCTTCCATATTAGATCTAACATAAACATTATTGCATGCTATACTCTTATCTGTATATCTATAATCTATAGAAATATTGCGTATGTAAGGAGTAATATAGCTACCAAGAGTACTAAATTGATTTTTAACCTTTAATATTCTTGCTCTAATAAAACAACTCTCTTTAGGGCCTAAAACAACTTTCTGCATATCATCTGGGCAAATAAACTCTAGAACTTTTTTAGTTTTATTGCTATCCTCTGTCATTTTAAAAAAATCTTCGTTCTCATTATTATTGTAAATTTTAGCCCAACCCTTGCCATTCCAATATTCCCATGTTACTCTTTCTATTTCAATATCAGCTTCTTCTGGTTCTTTAAAGTCAAGTTCAGACATAATATACTTATATCTTGTATTATCTTGAATATTTACCGTCTGCAGCTCAACTTTAACATATTGCATATCTATATTTATCTTTACATTAGCTCCGCTTTTTATAAATGCTTCTTCAGAAGAAATGTAAAAATCTGTATATATACTGTATTGCTCTCCAAATGGGAAAAAGTCTGTTTTCGATAGCTCAGAAGTATCTAAAAGCATAGTATCGGGTTCTAGGTCTGAAGACTGCACAACATAAGATACATCAGTAAATTTAAGGTTGTTTTTAGGAATCCTTTTAAATAAACATCTTATAAAATTAGATTCTACATTAATTATATTACTCTTACTTATACCATTATTAGATATTAACCTTACCCCATCTTCTAATTTTCGAACATCTTCAATTGTTTTCCAGCTTGAATCATCGTAGACTTGCCAAACAACATTATCATTGTCTGAAAATATAGAAGACAGTTCCTCATTATTTTTAAGTGAACGTTTATCATAAAATCTAAAAGTAACATCCAGTTTATTTCTTAAATTAAATATTCTTTCATCACCAAAATATATTTCATGGGCCTGAAGATTTTCAAAATCGTTATCGTTATAGATTTTAAATGGAAGCATTTTTTCGTATTTTTTATTATCATATATATTTACAATGCTATCCTCCTTTGAGTCTGTTATATAGATCGACTCAATTTTTGAATTAGTAGCATACATAGCATCTATTGTTTCGTAGTATACTCTTCCCTCTGCATTATTGGCAGAGGCATATAATTGTGCTCCTTTTTTAACGAAAACTCCTTTTGTTCCCGGTACCAACTCGACAGTCACCATACCTGTTGATGAAATAGGGGGCAATAGTTTGGCTCCTAATAAGTTTAAAAAAGCAATATAGTGGTTATACGGAGTCCTGTTGAAATTAGATATTGTATTTTCAAACATTCCAGAAAATATTTCCACTAATACCAAACCTACGTCTGGATCTTGTGTATCGTATCTCCACTCAGGAACATATTGTTTTGCTAAAACTGCCATTTGCTGCTTTATATCTTGTGAATCTCTTTTATCTATATTAGGACTATGCAATTTGTATCACCCTCTCATAAAATGATTTTACTATCTTCCCGAGCTATCCGAACTAAAGCTCTCACTAACCTTTTCTTTTACAGGGAAAATATCTGTAATAAAATTAATATCTACATTTACAGAACCAATATCGCCCATAGATTGATTTACTGAAACGGATAATTTTTCAATATGTTCTTCCCATCTTTTAATTGACCTAGTTACTTCCTTTGTCATTCCGTTAGTTAATGAATAATCAATGTTTTCAAACATAAAAGAGTTTATATCTGTGCCAAAGCTCTCTCTCATTTTTCTTTCAAATTTTTGAGTCTGCAGAATGATTTTTATTGATTGTTTAACATTTTCATTGTCTTCAACTGTCATAATTTTCCCTGTTGATTTATTAACTTCTATTGGAAATTTCCATCCTCTTATCTCAGCCATATTAAACCACCATTCCTCCATGCAGTATATTTTATTCAGTAATGGCATGGTCACTTCTGAATATTATTTAATTTAATTTAACCATTGATCCTTTCACGTTTGTTATGCCAGATGCTTGAACTGTAACTTGACCAGAAGATTTAAGTTCTGTGGTACTTTGGCCATCTATTTTAACTTGGTTGCCACTAATCTTTAGCTCTCCGTTGCTCTCAATGCTAACAGAATTTCCTTGCCCATCTAACGTAATTTTAGAGTTACCAGCTGCAAGTTCTATTTTTTGTTTAGCTTTTATACTAATGGCACCATTCTTACTGTCTATTTTAATTTCATTATTTCCGTCTTTATCTTTAACCGTAATAAATTCATCTTTGTCATCAAATGACAACTTTAATTCCTTTGATGTTATCACATCAATCTTCTCAGCGTTTTCTGTATCATCAAAAATAATACTATGTCCGCTTCTTGTTTTTATCTCTCTTATATTATTTTTCCCATCGTCAGCAATTTTGGTAGGCTGCTTTCTATTGTTATTCCACAAGCTTCCTATTACATAAGGCCTACAAATATCGCCATCGCAAAACGCTACTAATACTTCGTCACCTACTTCAGGAAGAAAAAACATTCCCCATTCTGTACCAGACATAGGTGTCATTACCCTTATAAAATCAGTTTCGCATTCGGATGTTGTTCGATTAAGAAGTTTAACCTTTATTCTTCCCAGTTTATCGGGATCATTAATGTCTGTAACTACTCCAACTGTTATAGTAGCAATATTTCCATAATTATTCTCTTTTATATCTTCTGAAATAATATTATAAATACTCATTACTTATCTTCCTTAATCATATTAGCTCCAAACTTACAAATAGTTTTGTACCCTTCATCATCAAATATATGCTTAATTTCTGTTATAAGGTAATCGCCATCTATACTTTTGTCTATATCTTTAATAGTTACAAATTTTCCTGGTTCTAATGCAGGAATCCCTATTAATTCGCACTCTCCAGAAACAAAATCCATGGCCGATCTATTAAGTTCTGCTTGCGCTCTTTCTTGTGCTTCTTTTGCTGATTTTACAGAATTGTCTATAATAGTTTTTTTCATTTCAGCAATATTTCTTTGCATCTCCGTATTTTTAGAAGCTATTACATCAATTCCTCTTTTATTACCACTGCCAACTGCTTTTTCAATAGAATCTACTGTGCTCTCAAGGGGGGTAGTGGGATCACTTTCATCATTTGTTCTCACTGTTACCGACTTAATCTGCTTACTAATAGATATTTCTCTTTCTAATGAATAAAGATAGGCATTTGGTGAAATTGTAATAATAGATTCTTTAAGTTTAGTATAATCAATAAAATTGACTACTCCCTTACACACAAAAAACCTATAATCAACTTTTCTTGCTAATTCAACAACAAAATCATAATCACTTTGATTATATTGTTCTATTGGAGATGTTATTTCCTTTGTTTCATCTACTTTTCGGCTTGTATAAAGGGAATTATAACACCTACTTAATATTGATGTAACTACTGCAGAATACTTAGTCATATTCGTCTTTATTTCAGACCTAAAATTATTCATCATAAATATTTTCAGGTCCATAGCTTCTATTGTATAGGATACGCCCTCTTCTCCTGTATATTCAAAATTAATTGATGTTACATACCCACTGAACACAAGCTCCACATACTTATCATCAGAATAACCTAAATATATATCGACTTTATTTCCTAATTTGAACTTATTCTTAAGTACATCGGTAATATTAAGCTTATCATCTACACAAGATGTGTCTCTTGAAATCACAGTAAATTTGCAGTAGCTAGCTTCGTTTCCCATTGACATCTCAACCGTTAGAAATGTATATGCAAGTTCTTCATCTTCTACTCTTTTGTCCTCAACTTTCACATACATTCGAGGCCTACTGAAATCTTTATATTGTTCCTCATATTCATCTATAGTTTTCGACAAATTAATCCCCCCTAAATAAATGAGCTAAATACAACTTAACAATCAACCTTATAGAGTTTTTACATTGTCAAATGCAGTTCCACAATCTTCAGTTCTAATCGTTAGCCTTACATTTGCTCTTAGAGGGGTACCTTTAGGTGAAAAATATTGCAATACTACATCCATATTACTTATCCAGCCTTTGTACTCAATATTTGTACCCCACACAAACATAACTCTATATGAGTTTTCAAACGCTGTAATAATATCAGGAAGAGCGCAACACTTACTATTTAAAACACTAATATCGTCTTTAGCAACACTAATGTTATCACCAGAAAATTTCTTATTAAAAAAGGTGTTGTTTTTACCTGCATTAAGAAGTTCATACGATTCAACTAAATCAAACATGAGTTCCATTGAAACCCATTCAATTAACTTTCCTTTGTTTGTTGTATTTATTCCAGTACATCCTTCATTTAATTCATCTATTTTTTCATCTTGCTTAGCATAGCATATAACTTTACGCTTTTCTTCCTTATGTTCAGTCTCCTCTAATTCCACAGATTTATCTGCAGATATAGAAATCTGCGAGGGATTAAACCAAACTTCATAAGGACCCTTTACTGAATTTTTTCCCGAAACAAGCACCTCCACATAAAATTTTGCTTTAGTTATGGAGTAATACAAGTCATTTGATTTATTAGGCAAACCCATCCCTCCTATCAAACTTTCTGTGTCGCCCTAAAAGCCCACATCTTCTCTAGTGACAGATAAATCAACTTTAGCCCTAAGAGGATTTCCTCCTTCAGAAAAATACGTAAACGTTGCCGAGAAATCTGTTATCTTACCCTGTAAAGGTTGCATACTCTCTCCCCACTTGAATTTAACCGGGTTGTCCTCCTTAAATGCATCATATATTTGTTTATAGCAGCACATTGAAGGGTTAAAAATATGTATATCATTCGGTGTAGCCAATACATCATCATCTGTAAAATTAGTTTTACTTGCAAATGTAGAGTATGCCATAGCTTTAACTTGCTTTGCTTTTTCATATTTTTCTACCAAATCAAACAGTAGCTCTAAGCTAATACTCCTCATAGATTGTGATGTTCTTACAGC
>CAKSUE010000022.1 GCA_934501135.1 uncultured Eubacteriales bacterium
GTAGGGTGTAATTTATGTAAAGGTTTGTGCAAAATGGGAGCTATAGTAAATGGAGGTACGGGTAATGAGTAAAACGACTAACGTACTTATTGTTGGAGTAGGGGGTCAGGGCACGCTTCTTGCAAGCAAACTTTTAGGAAATGCTATGACTAACTCTGGGCATGATGTTAAAGTTTCAGAAATTCACGGCATGAGCCAAAGAGGTGGATCTGTTGTTACATATGTTAGATTTGGTCCAAAGGTCTATTCACCTGTTATTGAAAGAGGATCAGCGGATATAATGGTTTCTTTTGAAAAACTTGAAGCAGCTAGGTTTTTGCCGTATTTAAAAAAAAGTGGGTACGTAATAGCTAACAATCAAAGGATAGATCCAATACCTGTAATTACAGGTAAGTGTGAGTATCCGGAGAATATTTTAGACAAAATAAAGGCTAAGGAAGTATCTGTAATAGAAGTAAATGCCTTAAAATATGCAGAAAAAGCAGGATCAACTAAAAGTGTGAATGTGGTATTGATGGGTTGCTTGGCAAAAATATTAGGTAACCAAAAAGATGTATGGATCGAATCAATTAAGGACTCTGTTTCAAAAGAGTTTATTGAGTTAAATATAAATGCGTTTATTTTAGGATATAATAGTCTAACGATATAAAGTTTATATAAGAGAGCGATGTAATGAGCAATAATTACTATAATTATGATATTGAGTGCGCTCCTAGAGAGGTACTTAGGTGGATACAGTCGAGAAAACTAATAAATATGGTTAAAAATTGTTATAAACATATACCACTATATAAGAAAAGGTTCGATGATTTGGGACTAGAGCCAGGAGACATAAAATCTATTGATGATATATCTAAGTTACCATTTACATATAAAGATGATCTTAGAGACAATTATCCATTTGGAATGTTTGCGGTTCCTAAAGAAGAATTGGTAAGAATACATGCATCATCAGGAACAACCGGTAAGCAGACAGTTGTAGGGTACACTAAAAATGACATAGATGCTTGGTCTTGTGCAGCGGCAAGAGCTATTGTGGCAGCGGGAGGAACAAAATCTGATTATATTCATGTATCCTATGGATATGGCTTATTTACAGGGGGGCTAGGTTTGCATTATGGTGCAGAAAAGTTAGGTGCTGTAACCGTCCCTGTTTCTACTGGCAACACTAAGCGCCAGATTATAATTATGCAGGATTATGGAACGAATATACTCTGCTGTACACCATCATATGCCATGTATATTGGTGAGACTATGCGAGAGATGGGCGTTGACCCTAGAAAGCTTAAATTAAGAGCAGGAATATTTGGTGCAGAGTCATGGACGGATAACATGAGAAAGCAAATAGAAAATATTCTTGATATAAAAGCTTACGACATATATGGATTATCGGAAATTACGGGACCAGGTGTAGCATATGAATGCTATGAACAGACTGGCATGCACATAAATGAAGATATGTTCTACCCTGAGGTTGTTAATCCTGAGACAGGTAAGGTGTTACCAGATGGCGAGTATGGTGAATTAGTTTTCACTTGTATAGGAAAAGAAGCGCTGCCTCTTATTAGATATAGAACAAAAGACATTTGTAAAATTACAAGAAAAGAATGCTCTTGCGGTAGGACTCTTGTAAAAATGTCTAAGACTAAGGGAAGAACAGATGATATGCTTATTATTAGAGGTATCAATGTATTCCCGTCGCAGGTGGAACATGTACTTTTATCAATTGGTATGGAACCTAATTATATGATTATTATCGATAGGGTTAATAATCTAGATAGAATGGAAATTCAAGTTGAAATGTCAGATAAGTTGTTTTGTGACACTGTTAGACAAATAGAAAGCATAGAAAATAAGATTGCAGAAGCAATACAGTCTACTCTTAATATCTCTGCAAAAATAAAGTTAATGGAACCCAAGTCGCTTCCAAGGGCTGAGGGCAAGGCAAAAAGGGTTATAGATAAAAGAAACTAAATAGTTTATTTAATAGTATGGGGTGTGATCATGAGTATTAGACAGCTTTCTATTTTTATAGAAAACAAACCTGGAAGAGTTGCGCAAGTAACTGAGGTTATTGCCAAGGCAAAGGTTGATATACGAGCATTGTCTATTGCAGATACAAGTAATTTTGGGATTTTAAGATTAATTGTAAATAAACCAGATGAAGCTGTAGATGCTTTAAAAAAAGCAAACATAACAGTTTCTATTACAAGCGTTATTGCTATTGGTATAGATGATAGTCCGGGCGAATTTTCTAATGTAGCGAGAATTTTAGCAGATAAAGGCATAGAAATAGAATACATGTATGCGTTTATTGGAAGAGATAAAAATAGAGCATTTGTTATATTAAAAGTTGAGGAGGAAGATAAAGCCTCTGAAGTTCTTAAAAGGAACAATGTTTCTATATTAACAACTGAACAGATACAAGGTATGTAGAAAAAGCAGCAGGCTAATTACCTGCTGCTTTTATTATTGGGGAAACCAACCATTGTTATTTATTACAGACCATGTATTTGTGTAGTAGTCTGGTATTAAATATTTAGGATCGTTAATAAACATTTTTTCTGCACTTGAAATTGGAATCAGCGTTATTTTAGTTTGAGGGTTATTAGATGTTATGTTGTATACGTACCGTTTTTCAGCAGTGTCATTTGTTATATCTTGCTGAAGTGCACATATTAATTGATCCTTTTGTTCTGGAGATGCGTCATTTATTTCTTCAGATGAGGCTTCATTACTGATAATAAAACGAGATAGATCATTTGGACCTATATTGAAGATTTGGACAATTTCATTTTTATATTCCGGAAGATAAGTGATTTCTGCTAATTTCTTTAACGAGTTTTCTCCTAAGGAGCTAGTTTGATAAAATCTGTCAATACATGTTCCATCTTTTAAATTATACGTAATTTTAATATCTTCGATGACTTCTTCATCATTTGATTTTAATGCATAAGGGTAATTTTTATCTTTTATATCAGAAACAGCAATTTTGTTGAAATCCAAGACAGCATTTATAGACTCTTGCTCTTTTAATACGGGATCTAATACGAGAAATCCATTACTATTAAAAAAGGGGTAGGAGTATGTTTGTAAAAACATACCGTCATTGGGGGTGTCTAATATAATAGTAACGCTACTTATGTCATCAGTATCTGGAAGGCGTGAATCAAGTCCAAAGAATCCGAAACATAAAGAGCCATAGAATGCCAAAAATATAGCTAATGTTATACAGTAATATTTAAGACCTTTAACAATATTTTTAAAACCTTTGGAGTAAATTGCATCTATTATTAAGTGTGCGCAAAACGAACTAATTATAAATGTTATTATGAAGAAAAAATGGTTATAATGACCCATAGATTTATTAAAAATTGAGATTAGATATAATGTTAATCCTGCTGCAATTCCAATTACAAGAGAAACTAAAGCTCGTATTATAATAATTAATATGGGAAGTGCAAAAGGTTCTTCGGCTACTTCGCTTTTTCTTCTTTTATTTAATATAATTGATAAACCTAAAAATACTATACAGAACAAAACAAACCAAATCAAGAATTTAACTAGGTTAGTTCCAAGAGAATTAATAAAACTTATATAAGGTGAGAATGCCGTTACTGATAATATTGAAATATTATTAAATGCTCTATAGCCTGGAATTATGAATGATGTTAGTATATTAGAGAGGAGAATAAGTGCTGGATATGCTATGCTTATTGAAAATATAGAGACCATCATATCAGTTTTATTTCCACTGCAAACAGCAATAAAAGTAGAAAATGTAAATGATGCTATTACTGAAAGAGCTAAAGTTATGTAAAAATATAATAAGGTAGTGAAAATATTATCCATACTAAATGTTAAGGCAATTGAAATTGCACTAACTAATATAAATGGAACAATTATTAAGGTTAGTCCTGCAAAATATCTTCCCAATAACATAGATGTTCGGGTTATAGGAAGCGAGTTGAATAAATCAACACTTCTTTTTTTATGCATATATGAAAATATAACACCAGAAAGTATAAGCGTAAATACAAATACAGGAATAGCTGTATTAATCAAGGAGAACGCTATTATTGTATTACTAGGTTGGCCAGTTGACTTTTGAAAAATAGTTACTCCTAAATTTAAAAACATTAAGATTAAGCCATATATTACACTTATTTTTATATTTTTTTTGATAACCCATGAGTAAATACAACTCAAATGGTTAAGCGATTGTCTATTGAATTTTGTATCCATACCCTATTTCCTCCATTTCGGTAATAAATATTTCTTCCAATGAAAGTGGTATATCATCTAGAAATATAGGATTAAATTTATTTAATTCTTCGAATATCTTTTCCTGTTTGCCTTTTATGATATATGTATATACTGGACCTGAATTAGTTGTTTTTATGATATGCAACTTATTGTGTAGTTCTTCTGTATGGTCTTCTTTATAGGCAACTTGTATTTTGTGAAGGTTAGATTTAAGCGCATCAATGTCATCACCTAAGATTAGTCTACCATTATTTACAAGTTCAATGTGATCGCAGATATCCTCTAACTCCCTTAAGTTGTGGGATGAGATGAGTATAGATGTTTCGTTTACTGTTATTTCATCTATGAGAAGTTTTCTTACTAAATTACGGACAATAGGATCTAAGCCATCGAATATCTCATCTAATAAAAGGCATTTGGCGCCGGAAGAAAGTGCAAATATTAAAGCGCATTGCCTTTGCAGTCCCTTTGACATATGAAGTATTTTGGATTTTTTATCAATAGAAAGTAGGTTAGTCAAATTTGCAAATGTATTATTACTCCATTTAGGATAGAATTTAGAGTAGATATAGGCCATACTTTCAAGGGTTGAATTATTTAAAAAGTATGGGTAATCAGGAACAAAGAATATTTCAGCTTTAACTGAGGGATTTTCATAAACCACTTCATCATTAAGTGTTACGCATCCACAGTCGGGTTTATAAATTCCGCACATAGTTCTTAAAAGAGTGGATTTTCCAGCACCGTTTTTACCAATTAAACCGGTTATGGATGATTTATCTAAATTTATTGTAATATCATTTAAAACCTTTTTGCAACCAAGTTTTTTGGTTACATTGTTAACCTTAATTAACATTTTTTTCCTCCTTATTTAATTGCTTTAGTTTTTCATTTTCAAACTTATTTAATTGCTTTAGTTTTTCATTTTCAAAATATTTTTCAACTATACTAATTACGTCCGATTTGGTGATTCCTATACTGTTAAGTTCCTTTAAAACGTCGTTTATCTTTATAACAGCAATAATATTTTTCTTATTTTCAGCATTGGATTTTTCTGAAATATAAGACCCTTTACCTGAAACAGAATAAATTATATTATCTCGTTCAAGAAGCTGATATGCTTTTTGAACAGTGTTGGGATTAATACTTAGCTCTCTGGCTAGGCTTCTCACAGTTGGGAGTTTTTGGTTAGGTAGCATAATATCCATTGATACCATTTTGACAATATGATTATATAGCTGCTCATATATTGGGAATTTACTTTGCATATTTATGTTGATCATAATAACCTCCTTCGGCACTGTATTCTATGTATTAGTGTGAATAGTACAGTACATACACTATCATATTTTTATTCACAAGTCAAGAAAATATTTCTAAGATATTTTATATTTTACTTTTTTCACAAAAATTGCAATAATATTTTTCTTCTTAATGACATAATAATCTTGAATTTGGTGTTATAATAGTCTATAATTATTCACATATTTATAATATAAATTGTTTATTTTAGGTAATTGGAGGATAGTTTTTATTTAAGCTATAATAGGGAGGAGTTGTTTTAATTGAAACAATTTAGTGCAAAGGATATCTTTAATATTGCATTAGCGGGACACGGAGGCTCTGGAAAGACTTCTTTGGCAGAGAGCATGCTGTATTTGGCAGGAAATTCTGAAAGAATGGGAAGTGTATCAGAAGGCAATACAGTATGCGATTTCGATGCAGAAGAAATTAAAAGAAAAACATCTATTTCAACATCTGTTGCTCCAATTATATGGAAAAATAAAAAGATTAATTTGATGGATACTCCTGGCCTTTTTGATTTTGAAGGTGGGCTTCGTGAGGGGCTTCGTGCTGCGGATTCTGTTATCATAACAGTTTCCGGAAAAGATGGAGTTTGTGTTGGAACAGAAAAGGCAAACAAACTTGCAACCGAGAACAATCTTACAAAGATTTTCTTTGTAAATGGACTATGTGATGAAAGCGCAAGATTTTATAGAGTATTTGAGGATCTTAAATCTAAATTCGGACCATCAGTCTGCCCTGTTGTAGTACCGTTTATTGTAGACGGTAAAGCAGAGTGCTATGTAAATATATTAGAGTATAAGGCGTACTCTTATTCTTCCGGAAAAATTGAAGAAGTTCCAATGCCTGATATGGGAGATAGGCTTAATGGACTTAGAACTGCAATTTATGAGGCTGTTGCTGAAACAAGTGATGAAATGTTTGAAAAGTATTTTTCTGGCGAAACATTTACTCCCGAAGAAGTGATAGTTGGTGTTAGCAAAGGTGTAAAGAACGGAACAATATCTCCTGTTTTCTGTGGAGATGCTCATAATACATATGGAATTGAACATTTATTGAATGGTTTGGTTTGGCTGGCACCGTCCGCTTTAGACAGTATCGATGAGATCGCAACAGATGATAATGGTGAGCCTATTGAAATATTAGCCAATGAGTCTGATCCTGCGTCTGCTATAGTTTTTAAGACTGTTTCAGATCCATTTATAGGAAAGCTTTCGTACTTTAAGGTTATTTCAGGTAAAATAAGTGCTGATACTCAGCTAGTTAATATGAGATTAGGAAAAAACGAACGTATTAATAAAGTCCTTTCTGTTACAGGAAGAAAGCAAAAAGAAGTTCAATGTATTCCTGCAGGAGATATTGGTGCTGTATCTAAGCTTCAGGATGTTAATACTGGCGACACTTTATGCTCACCAGAAAGAAAAATTACATTTGAGCCAGTTGCATATCCTGTTCCGTCTTTATCTATGGCAATATACCCGAAGGTTAGGGGAGAAGAAGATAAAGTTGCTCAGGGAATTTTAAAATTATCTGAAGAAGATCCTACAATACATTTTAAAACTAATACCGAAACACACCAGATGATTGTTTCAGGGTTAGGAGAACAGCATTTAGATGTTGTAGTATCGAAATTAAAATCTAAATTTGGAGTTGATGTTGCCCTTGAAGTTCCTAAGGTTCCATATAGGGAAACGATTCGAAAAAAGGTTAAAGTTCAAGGAAGACATAAAAAACAAACAGGTGGACATGGGCAATTTGGTGACGTATGGATTGAGTTTGAGCCATGTGATAATGAAGGATTAGTATTTGAACAAAAAATTGTAGGTGGTGCGGTACCAAAGGGATTTTTCCCTGCGGTTGAGAAGGGCCTAAAAGATTCTATAGAAAAAGGACCTTTGGCTGGATATCCAGTGGTTGGTCTAAAAGCCACTTTATATGATGGTTCTTATCATCCTGTTGATTCATCTGAAATGGCATTTAAAATGGCTGCATCTTTAGCATATAAAAATGGAATGCCGGAAGCTAATCCTATATTACTAGAACCTATATCTAGCTTAAGGGCAATTATACCAGATAATAATATGGGTGAAGTAATGGGAGAAATAACTAAAAGAAGAGGACGCGTGCTTGGAATGGTTCCCGCGCAAGATGGCATGCAAGAAGTGGATGCTGAGGTACCAATGGCGGAAATGTTTAATTTTTCAACATTCATAAGGCAATCTACACAGGGAAGAGGTTCTTTCGAAATGCAATTTGAAAGATATGAAGAAGCTCCAACAAATATTGCCAAAGCTGTAATTGAATCCAATAAGAAATAAAATAACCCCCGATACTTTATAGAGTATCGGGGGTTATATATTTTATTACTCGTCTGCCATAAGCGTTATATCAACATCAAATGTTTTTCCGTTTGAAAGTGTACTATTTTCAGGTCTAAATATAGTTAACGTAACAGTATCACCGGCATTATATTTTTGAAGTTCAGAATAGAGTGTACCGAATGTGGTGATTTCTACACCATTTATTTTTGTAATTATATCATTAGCTTGAATATCTTTATTAGCAAAATCGCTTTGATCAGATATACTTGAAATAATGATACCTTGTGGAATAGACTTACTTTTTGATTGAGTTTCTGTAACTTCTTTTCCCATTATACCAAGTTTAACTCTGTTAGATACATATCCTTGTTTAATAAGATCTTCTACTATAGGCTTAACAGAGGTAGATGGTATAGCAA
>CAKSUE010000023.1 GCA_934501135.1 uncultured Eubacteriales bacterium
TGTCTATCAATCTACCTTCAGGATAAAATTCTATCATTTTGTTACCTCCAGTTATCATATACACAGTATTTATATGTGTGAGTATCACAATAATATACATGTGTTCATATAACTTTACGCTTATTTTTTTAATTATATTACTTGAATTATTTTAGGGTATGTAATAAAATATAAGTATTATGGTTTTGAAAGGAATGTAAAGATTATGAGAAGGTTATTAAGTCTTTTAATTGCTATAGCAGTTATATTATCTTTAGCAGGATGTTCAGACTCAAAAAATTCATCTGGAGGATCATCATCTATGGCAAGCAGTTCATCATCTAATGTTAGAACAGATAACGAGCATAATGTAGGTTATCAGTTAGAATCTCCACAAATTGGTGACGAGATAGCGGTAATGAAAACTAATATGGGAGATATTAAGCTGAGATTTTTCCCAGAAGCAGCCCCAAAGGCAGTTGAGAATTTTATAACTCATTCAAAAAATGGGTATTATAATGGAGTTATATTTCATAGAGTTATAGAGAACTTTATGATACAAGGTGGAGATCCTAATGGAACAGGAATGGGTGGAAAAAGTATTTGGGGAACTTCTTTTGAAGATGAGTTTAGCGATAAATTATTTAATATAACAGGTGCTGTTGCGATGGCAAATAGTGGTAAAAATACAAATGGAAGCCAGTTCTTTATTAATCAGGGAGGTCCAGATTCATTTGAAGGTTGGGATAGGTTGTCTAATTTTGGGATTAATATGAGCAAGATAACTGATGATATAAAGAATCTGTATATTGAAAATGGCGGAAATCCTTATCTTGATGGTGCATATTCAACTAGCGGTAAAGGCCATACTGTTTTTGCCCAAGTATTTGAGGGTATGGATGTAGTAGATAAAATAGCAGCTGTTCAGACCAATCAGTCAAACAAACCTTTAGAAGATGTAGTAATAGAAACAATTGAAGTTACAAATTATCAATAATATTTGTATTTTAATGGAAAGTAAGACAATGAGGTGGCCTTTGTGAACTATGACGAAGATAAATCTAATATTAAACTTTTGTCTGTTTTAGCATATATTGGTCCGTTGTTTTTTATGGGAATGTTTTCTGTAGAGAAAAATAATCCTAAAGTTAAGTTTCATACAAGGCAAGGCTGTATTTTATTTATATTGGTTTTTTTGTCTTATTCATTGTCTTATTTAATTGTAAAAATACTCCATTCTTTTCCAGCGGTTTCTGAGATTATTGGGCTTTTACTTTTTGTTTTAATATCAGTTTGTTGGTTTATACTTGTGATAATGGGGGTTTCGGCAGCGTTTAAAGGTGAAAATAATTGGTTGCCTATAATATGTGATATTAACAAGATGATAGAAGGAAATAAGAAATGAGCCTATACGTAATAAGGAGGTCTTTATATGGATGCTGGCTTGAATGATAATGCACATAAAAACAATGATGATAAAAGGTCAGCTGATATGAGAACGTTTTCCATATTATCGTATATAGGAGTTCTTTGGATTGTGGGATTAATTTCAGAGAAAGATGATCCAACGGTTAGATTTCATGTTAATCAAGGAATTATAAAAACAATTGTTTTTGCATCTTTATGGTTTGTAATATTTGTTATATCAAAAATATTTGCAGCTATCTCGTCGGTTTTAATAGCTGTTGTAGCATTATTATGGCTTATTTATTTCTCAATTATGTTTGTTTACATTATTTTAGGAATTGTAAACGCAAAAAATCAAATTCAGAAACCTCTACCTATAATAGGAAGTTTATTTCGTATACTATAATATATGCTTTTAAAGGAGTTTAATGTAAAATACATTAAATTCTTTTTTTAGTTATATAAATACAGAATGTTACATTCGTATCATTATTACTTGTCATTTTTTTGAAATTGTTATATAGTATAAAATAAAAAGAGTTAATAGGGGTTATTTTATGTTTATAGATGTAGCTAAGATAATAGTTAAATCGGGAGATGGCGGAGATGGAGCTGTTTCCTTTCACAGAGAGAAATATGTGGCCTCAGGAGGTCCAGACGGAGGAGATGGTGGAAGAGGAGGCAATATAGTATTTAAAGCAGATACTAATCTTTCTACGTTGGCTGACTTTAGATATAAAAGAAAATATGTAGCCAAGAAAGGAGAAAATGGAAAAGCCGGTAAATGTAAAGGAAAAAGTGCTGAAGATTTGATTGTAAAGGTTCCTAAGGGAACAGTGATTAAAGATGCAAAGAATGGAAGAGTAATTGCGGATATTTCAACCGATGAACCTCAAATAATTGCAAAAGGAGGTAAAGGCGGCTTCGGAAATGTTCATTTTGCTACCCCAACAAGGCAGACTCCTCGATTTGCAAAACCAGGACTTCCAGGAGAAGAGTTAGAAATACAGCTTGAGCTTAAATTACTTGCAGATGTTGGTTTAGTTGGCTATCCTAATGTTGGAAAATCAACTTTAATATCTGTGGTAAGTCAAGCAAAACCTGTAATAGCAGATTATCATTTCACAACTATAATACCTGTTTTAGGTGTTGTTAGAATGCAGGAAGGTGAATCATTTGTAATGGCTGATATTCCCGGCCTTATTGAGAACGCTAATGAGGGAGTCGGGCTAGGACATCAGTTTTTAAGACATATAGAAAGATGTAGACTTCTTGTGCATATTGTGGATATATCTGGTAGTGAGGGAAGAGACCCTATTAGGGATTTTGAAACGATTAATTCTGAGTTAGAAAAGTTTAATCCGGAATTATCAAGTAGACCTATGATAGTGGTAGGAAATAAATGTGATTTGGCCACAGATGAACAAATAGAAATATTTGAAAACTATGTTAGAAAAAAGGGATATGATTTTTTCCCAATAATGGCTGCAATAAATTATGGAGTTGAAAATCTTTTAAATAAAATATGGGAACAGTTAAGTAAATTGCCTCCTATAATAAAATTTGAATCGGAACCAAAACCTATTGAAGATCTTAATGAAATAGAAAAAAGAAATGTAGACATTAAAGTTATAGACGGAATATATGTTGTAGAGGCAAATTGGCTATTAAAAGTTATGCAGTCAATTAATTTTGATGATTATGAGTCTCTACAGTACTTTCAAAAGGTTCTTGTTAATTCAGGCATTATAGATGCCTTAAAGGAGTCTGGAATTTCACAGGGCGATACTGTTAGTATTTATGATGTTGAATTTGACTTTATTGATTAGAGGAGTTTAAATTTGGAGAGAATTTATAATAAAGATTGTGATGTAAAAATGCTTAGCCCCTTATCACTTGCATTTATAGGAGATGCTGTGTTTGATTTGATGGTTAGGGAAAAATTAATATGTGAGTTTAATGCCCCTGTAGGAGTCTTGAATGATATGAAAGTTAGAAAAGTATGTTGTAGATCACAATCTAAACAAATAAAAAATATACTTTCAGAGCTTACAGAAAAAGAATTATCAGTCTTTAAAAGGGGAAGAAATGCCCATACTTCTAATATTCCTAAAAACTCAAGTGTGGAAGAATATCATAATGCAACAGGATTAGAGGCGCTCTTTGGGTATATTTATCTTATAGGAGATATTAATAGATTAAGAGAATTGTTTGCGCTTGTTATAGAGGATTAATAATAGTGTATATAAAGGGGATTAAAAAATGGTTTTAAACAATAAACAAACTGCTATTAAAAATTATATAATAGATGCATTAATGTTTCTATTAGGAAGCTTTATATTTGCAGTTTCTGTAAACACATTTGCATCGCCAAATAATGTTGTACCAGCAGGTTTTACAGGTGTTGCATCGATGCTTAATTATCTTTTTGATTTCCCCATAGGTCTAACTATTATAATTTTGAATATACCTTTTTTTATATGGGGTATATTCTTGATTGGATATAAATTTATAGCTAAAACTGTAGTTGCGACGGTTTTGTCATCTTTAATTATAGATATAACAAAACCGTTTTTACCTAAATACACTGGTGATATGATGCTGGCGTGCCTATTTGGGGGAGTTCTTTTGGGCGTTGGGTTAGCATTTATATTTATGAGAGGTGGCACAACAGGAGGAACAGAGTTAATAGCTAGTTTACTAAGTGTATATTTAAAACACATATCTATTGGCAAACTTATATTAGCAGTTGATATGGTTATTGTTGCAGCAACAGCCTTTGTTTACAAAAATTTTGAAAGTCCATTATATGCAATTATTATTATTTTTGTAAGCACTAAATTAATTGATTCTATGCTCTATGGTACAGATATTGGTACAGGCAAGATGATGTTTATTATTTCATCTAAAAGTGATGAAATTTCAGAACATATTCTAAAGGATTTAGATAGAGGAGTAACAAGACTAAAATCAATAGGTGGATATAGCGGTATAGAAGGTGAAGTTTTGCTATGTGCTGTTAGAAGGCAAGAAGTATATAAAACTTATGATATAGCTAAAAAAATAGATCCAAGAGTATTTATTATAGTTGGTGATGCTGGAGAAATTGTTGGAGAAGGCTTCAAAGAAAACAGTTTAAAAAACAAGAAAAGGGAGGGGTAAAGTGAAAAGAAAACTTGTAGAGCCTATTTTGATTTTGATATCATCTTTTCTTTTAATGATATCGGGATTGTTTTTGTTAATTCACTCTAATATGGGAATGGATTTTCTATTAGTATGCGCAAGGATTATCTTAGTAGTATTAGGTTTGATTATGATATTATCTGTTTTCTTTAAAAGGGAAGACACCATTTTATCTAATATTATAGGAGGTGGGCTTTACATACTATTTGGATTAAGTATTTATTTTTGGCCTGAATTATTTGAAAGCTCACTTTATTATATAGTAGGAGTATGGGCATTTATAAACTTTTTATGGAGGCTAATTCTTTGTGTTCAGTTACAAATAAATAAAGATAGAGATTTTGTTAGGACAGCAGTTGAATGTGTTGTTTCTTTGTTGTTTTCCGTTATATTTATATTTTTTAGACCTGAAAATGTAAACCTTGTTTGCATATTTCTTGGAATATATATGTTGTTTTATGGTGCAAATATATTTATTGATTTCATTAGAGAATTGTTATATTGGGATAAGGATGGCAAAAATATAAAAAGACGTATAAAATGGGCCCCTCCTGTGCTTTTTACCGCTTTTATTCCACGTAGATTAATTGAAAAAATTAATAAGAAAGTTAAAGTTGAATCAAAGGGTAGTGAAGTTTTTGAGATATCTAAAAAGGATATAAAAGATGATGATATAAAATTAGAAGTGTTTATTCATATGGCTCCACAAATAGCTATGGGATTTGGACATATGGATGTCTGTTTGAATGATATAGTTTATTCGTATGGTACATATGATTCTGATGCCCAGAAATGTTTTGGTCTTATTGCTGATGGGGTATTAGCTAAAATGAATAAAGAAAAATACATAAAGCATTGTTTAAAGGTTGACAATGAAGATATAGTATCTTTTTCGATTTTAATTAGCGACGATCAAGAAAAGAGAATGAAGAATTATATAGAAGAAATTACAAAAAATTGTACTGAATGGAAATGTAAATCTGAGCTAAATCCCGAAAAGCAATATACAGATCCAGCAAGTATATTTTATAATGATGCAGATGCTAAATTTTATAAATTTAAAAAGGGTAGATATAAAACTTATTTTGCTGTAAGCACTAACTGCGTAATGCTTGCAGATAAATTACTTGGTTCAGCAGGAATAGATGGTATTGCCATGAACGGTATAATTACTCCTGGTACATATTTAAGCTTTTTAAATGAAGAATTTAAAAAGAAGAATACTATAGTTGTAAAAAGAAGAGTATTGGCTTAAATTTTAAAGGCCACCGTTATAACGGTGGCCTTTGACAAATTACTAATTAGTCTTCAAAATTTTTGTTGTTCTGATTCTGCTGTTGGTTGTTCTTGTTGTTTTGCTGGTTTCTGTTGTTTTGTTGATTTTTGCTGTTCTGCTGATTTCTGTTGTTCTGCTGATTATTATTCTGGTTGTTCATAAATTCACCCCCAAATATTCTCATTACGCTATATGTAATAGTATTAATAATAAATACTCTTACATATTGCTGAAAATATTATTTGCACATAGGATGATTTTATTCTTCAATTATATATAGTATTATAATTAAATTTTTAAGGAGTAGAAATGATTAATTTACCATATGAGTTTTCTGAAAAAATGAAAGCTATTTTAAAGGATGAATACCCAGAGTTTTTAAATTTATATGATAAGGAATGTTATAAAGGTTTAAGAGTAAATACATTAAAATGTAGTATTCAGAAATTAAAAAGTATGATTGGGTTTGAGATAAAACCGACAAATTTTTCTAATTTAAATTTTTATATTCCAAATTCAGTAACGTCTCTAGGAAAACATCCGTTGCATCATGCTGGTGCATTTTATATACAAGAACCTTCAGCATCCTCAGCGGTTACAGCTCTTGACCCTAAAATAGGAGATAAGGTATTAGATTTATGTGCAGCACCAGGAGGAAAGTCGACTCAAATAGCTGCACTTTTGAATGGGACAGGCCTTTTATGGTCAAACGAAATTGAAAAAGGTCGAGCTAATATTCTTTTATCGAATATAGAGAGAATGGGCATAAGAAATTCGGTAATATCTTCATTGCATCCGAATATTTTATGTTCTAAACTTGAAGGATATTTTGACAAAGTTTTAGTTGATGCACCTTGCTCAGGTGAGGGGATGTTTAGAAAGGAACCAAGCTCAGTTAAAGAGTGGAGTTATAATAATGTTATATCTTGTTCAAAAAGACAATTATCTATTTTAAACTCTGCTTCAAAAGCTGTTAGAATTGGTGGGACAATAGTTTATTCTACATGTACTTTTTCAAAATAGGAAAATGAATATGTTATTGATATATTTTTATCTCAAAATAAAAATTTTGAAATAGTATCTATAGAGAGGCATTTTGGAAGAAATGCATATAGTTATGATAATCCTGAACTGAAAAAGGCTAGAAGAATATTTCCTATGGACAAAGGAGAGGGACATTTTGTTGCGAGATTAAAAAAGGTTTCTGGAGAAGAAAAAACTAATCGATTGTATGACTGTAAAAAAATAAAAAGTTTTTCTAAAGAAGCATATAAGTTATATCGTGATATTTTTAATACTGAACCATTTGGTGTTTTAACAGAAGTATCCGGAAAGATTATAATGTTACCTGAAGATTTCCCCGATTTTAATGGTATACCAGTTATTAGATCAGGAGTACTATTTGGCGAGATTAGAAAATCAAGAATTGAACCATCTCATAATATTTTTATGGCATCTAAACCAGGAGATTTAAAAAATGTTATAGATTTAAGTTTATCTTCTGAGAATATTAAAAAATTCCTCAGAGGAGAAGAAATACAGGTAGACTCAGATTTGAGAGGATATACTGGCGTAGCGGTTGAATCTATTATGGTGGGATTTGGAAAATGCAGTAATTCTGTTCTAAAAAATAAGTATCCTAAAGGATTAAGAAATAGGGAATAAGTTTGATGTCTTGACGCAAAAGTAATTATTGTATATAATTAAGAAGAAATTAATAATAAAGTTAGAGAATGGTTAAAATTCTCTAATATGCTACTATAGCTCAGTTGGTAGAGCAGCGCATTCGTAATGCGCAGGTCGTCGGTTCGAGTCCGACTAGTAGCTCCAATCAAAAGCCTCGATGCGTGGGTTGCGTACGAGGTTTTCTTTTTATAGAAATAACTTTCTCTTGAGTGCAGGTACCAATCGCATACCCCGTTATTTTGGGTGAAGATTTATGATTACGTCCAATTGCTTTGAGTTTTACACAGTTTTTGCAGTTTGTAAAAAAACATAGCAACATGATATCCATCACATAAAGAGTGGTTGAATTTTATGCTTATGGAAAAAATGTTTTTTCATCCATAAAATAATCATAGTAATATTTTCTATTCCATGAATTTAAATCTATTTTAGTGAATTTCATTTTAAAAATTTCCTTTTATAAAACTATTCTTGAACCGCATACACATAGTGCTAACTATTATATGAACTTATTTGTAAATATTATAGTTAGAAAAATTATATTATTACTTTTTGTTTCACAGATACAAGTATTTTATTTTTTACAGCACTTGACAGAAAAACAAATACATGTTAACAT
>CAKSUE010000024.1 GCA_934501135.1 uncultured Eubacteriales bacterium
CACATATAATCTTCTGGAACATCTTCCCATTTTGTCCCTGGTGCAATTCCGTTATCTGGATCTCCCAATTCCTCATCATACTCATATCCACAAACTAAACATACATACTTTTCCATTTTATTATCTCCTTTACTTCATATTTTTGTGTGTTAGACATTTTAAATAAGTCAAAATAGTCATTATATAGTTTAACCACGAGATATGTATTAAATTATACATTAACATGTGTATTATTTCCGTTGTAAAAACAACAAATAAATAATAAATATAAAAATATGGTATATTATTTATGAGGTGATAACATTGAATTTTGAATATGAAACAAATAAAATTTTTCTTAAAAGCCATGATGGAAAAGTTATCTCTGAAATAACCTTTCCTAAAGAAGATGATAATGTTGTAAATATTAATTATGTTTTTGTTGATGAATCTATAAGAGGACAAGGAATTGCAGATAAATTAATGAAAGAAGCTGTGGAACAAATAAAAAAATCCAATAAAAAAGTAATAGCCTCATGTCCTTTTGCAAAATCATGGTTTCAAAAAAATCAAGAATATCAAAACTTGCTCGTAAAGGCTTAATAAAAAACAATCAATGGGCTTTTTTTGTTATTTATAAGTTAAGCTATTTCAGATTTATAAAAACTATCTTTATCAACCAAAATCATTACACTTTGAGGATTTATAGTAATTCTTGTTGAGTTTATGCATCCCAGACTCTCAGTCCCTGCAAATTTATCATCTGCTATAACAACCCAAGAGGAAGGAAGCTCTCTGGTGCTTTGAAGGCTAACCCGCTCACTTTTGTTATTGGGATTAATAATAACCGCTACTGTTTCCCATTCTCCATCTGTTCCACACGATTCATTATGAAGTGTATATGCTATAACATTATCTGGAACATCCTTATATGAAAAGAAGCTCGTTTCTATAGATTTTTTGCTACTATCTCTAAACGGAGAATATGCTTTTCTTATCTTATTTAAACCCTTCTTATATTCAACGCTATCAGAAAATGTAACAATATTATTCCAGTCTATACTATTAACAAAATCGGAAGACTTATAGCTATTATTATCTCCCCATTTTGTTCTACAAAACTCCTCACCAGCTTGTGAGAAAGAAATTCCCTGTGATGTCATAATTATTGCTTCACACAGTTTATTAATTTTTACTGAATCCTCATATCTTATATAATCAGCCCTTGACTGAGATTTTACAATTTTATCATAAAGCGTTAAATTATCATGTGCTGATACGTAGCTTACTGTTTGTGATGGACATCTTGAAAAGTTGTTTCCAAATAGGTCTGACGTATTACCAGTTATTCCTGCCTGAATCTTCCTTGTAAATCCTCCACAACCTTGAATATATGCGCAATCACATCCATCTGTGCTCCCTTTTAAGCTATCACGAAATGCATCGTTAAATCCACCTATTCTATTACTTAATTTATGTAAATTCCTTTGAATTGCTGCCTCTGATGAATCAATCCCATTGTCATATAAATTAGCTGCCCATGGTTCACCATACAATATAATATTTTTCCCATTTCCGCCGTCAAGCTTATCCACTTCTTCTCTGATCATATTCATAGTTGTTATATCATGGCAACCCATCAAGTCAAATCTAAATCCATCTATATGATACTCCTCAATCCAATATTTAATAGAATCTACCATATATTTTCTAAACATCTTATGGTTACTTGCTGTAACATTAGAGCAACATGAACCATCACAAAATGTTCCATCTTCCCTCATTCTATAGTAGTATCCCGGCACTGTTCTTTCAAAGCAAGAATCTGTAGTATATGTATGATTAAAAACCACATCCATAATAATCCCTATTCCATTATCATGGAGCGTTTTTACCATCTGTTTAAATTCATTTATCCTCACTTCACCATTGTATGGATCAGTAGAATAAGACCCTTCCGGCACATTATAATTCTGAGGATCATATCCCCAATTATAATTTAAAGGATCATATGATCTTTCATCAACTGTCTCATAATCACTAATAGGCAAGAGCTGGACATAATTTACTCCTTGGTCAACAAGATAATCAAGGCACGTTGGAATCTTTCCTTCGTTATTTAAAGTTGTACCTCTTTGTTTAAATGCCAAATATTTACCTTTATATTTATCTAAAACACCCGATGAACTATGTATTGAAAAATCCCTTACATGAACTTCCCATACAATTGCATCAGTAGGATTTTTAGAATAAACGTGTTTATCCGCGTCCCATCCTTCAGGATTAGTAGACTTTAAATCCACAACCATACTTCTTTTACCATTTACACCTACTGCCTTTGAGTAAACATCTGTAGTCTCTTTAGTTTTTCCGTCAACAGTTATTAAATAAGTATAATAAATATTTTTAACATCGCCTTCTATATACACATACCAAACTCCAGTCTCCTCCGATTTTTCTAAATTAGTTTCAGAAATAATCCCTGAATTTGTCTCTTCATCGCTACCGGTTCTATAGAGTCTTAATATAACACTTGATGCTGTAGGGGCCCAAACCTTGAAAGTTGTTCCTTTCCTAGAATATATTGCCCCTAAGTCATCTCCAGCGTAATAGAATCTATCAAGAGATACAGCAAAATCTTCATATTTATTTGCCGATACCAAGTTAGAAGAGAAAAATAAATTAGAAATAAACACCATAAATGCAAAAATAAAAGATAAAACCTTTTTTCCTCTCATAAGCCTTAACCCTCCCACACAAAGTATTAATTCATAAAAAACTCATTTCAAAAAATCATTTTATTGTACTATTCTTGATTTTTACATTAATCTTTCATAAAATATTGTGTAATATTATCTATTATTTGTCAATTATATCAACATAAAATTAACTAATAATTCAAAAAATATACACATCCATTGTATTTTTAATATAAAAATGTTATTATATTTTTGAATATATTACATATAGGTAGGAGAAATTATGAAAATTCTAATATTGTCGGCATCCACAGGTGGCGGACATATGAAAGCCTCATCCGCTATCAAATCACATATTCTTAGTAAAAATAAAAATGCTATTGTTGAAATATCTGATACTTTAAAGTATATAAGCCCCTTACTTGATAAAACTATTTCCGATGGGTATGAATATCTTGCTAAAAAGGTTCCAAAAATGTATGGCGTAATGTATAAACAGTCAAATAAAGAAACCGTTCTTAACACGTTTGTATATAAATTTAATACCTTATTTTCTAAAAAATTAATTCCACTTTTAGAAGATTTTAAACCAGATGCTATAGTCTCTACACATCCATTCACAACAGAAATGCTTTCTAACCTTAAAGATATTTTAGGGATTAATATTCCTTTAATATGCATTATGACAGACTATGCACCTCACAAAGCATGGCTAAACAAAAATGTCGATGCTTATGTTGTTGCTAATGATAAAATGGTAGACACAATGGCCGAAGCCGGTATTAATAAAGAAATAATTTACCCGTTTGGTATACCAATTGAAGATTCTTTCTTTACAAAAAAAGAAAGAAGTGAAACGTTAAACGAGATTGGACTTTCTGATGAATTGCCTACAATTCTTATTATGGCAGGGAGTTTTGGCGTTACAGATATTCTTAAAATATATAATAGAATAATTAAATTAGATATCAATTTTCAAATAATAATTATTACTGGAAAAAATAAGAAACTATACGATAGTTTTGAAAAAATATTAAGCAAAGATGAAAACGAACCACTTTTAACATTAGGAAAACATAGTATAAAAAAACCTTCTATTAATAAGCCTAAGGGTATATCTAATAATAAAGCTACAAAACTCATTTATTTTACAAATGAAGTGGCTAAGTATATGTTTGCGTCAGATTTAATTATCACTAAACCCGGTGGACTAACTGTATCTGAAGCGTTGGCATGTAATCTACCCATGGCTATATTTAATGCAATACCTGGTCAAGAAGAGGAAAATGCAGATTTTTTAGTCGATAATAATATGGCAGTAAGGCTTGGAAAAGGTTCATATTGCGAAGAAACTATACGAAAACTTCTTTCTGATAGAGACAAGCTAGAATCTATGAGAGCTTCTTGTGAAACATTCGATAAATCAACCTCATGTGATAATATTTATAACTTAATAGAATCTTTGGTGAATAATAAAGTAAACAAATAGCACTTATACCTTAATAATTCAGATCGCCAATAATGGCGGTTGCACTAGGCCGCTTTAAAATATAAATCTATACTAATTATTTTAATTTGAGGTGATTATGTGGAAAGATTATTTAAACTAAAGGAACGCGGAACCAACATTCAAACTGAGATACTCGCGGGTATCACAACATTTATCACAATGGCATATGTCCTGGCGGTTAATCCAAACATACTTAGCGCTTCTGGTATGGACAAGGGTGCTGTATTTACGGCAACGGCACTAGCATCTGCAATAGCAACCTTCATTATGGCATTGCTAGCCAATTATCCTATTGCTTTATCTTCTGGGATGGGATTAAATGCATATTTTGCATATACTGTTTGTTTAGGAGAACTCTCAGATGTTCCAGACCCCTGGACAATTGCACTAACTGCAGTTTTGGTAGAAGGTATTATTTTTATAATTTTATCAATCTTTAAATTTCGAGAATCAATAGTTAATTCTATACCTCAAAATTTAAAACATGGCATTTCCGCAAGTATTGGGTTATTCATAGCATTTATAGGATTGCAGGGAGCTGATATTGTTGTTAGTGATAGTTCTACCCTTGTGAAATTAGGAGACTTTTCTAACCCAAGCTTCGTTCTTTGTTTAGTAGGTATAATAATTATCGCTATAATGAACCATTATAAAATTAAAGGTTCTATTCTTTGGGGAATACTTGCGACCTGGATACTAGGCATAATAGCAGAATTGTCTGGATGGTATGTTGTAGATATAGATGCCGGGATATATTCATTAATTCCTCAATTTTCAGCTTCAAGTTTTATTCCACCCTCAATAGCCCCTACATTTATTAAATTTAACTTCCCATGGTTATCAAAGCATCTCATAGAATTTTTGTCAATAACATTCTCTTTCCTATTTGTTGATATGTTTGATACAATCGGTACCGTTATAGGTGTTGCCGAAAAGACTAACTTACTAGATAAAAACGGAAATCTACCTAAAGTTGGCAGAGTTTTGATGGCGGATGCATTAGGAACTACAATAGGCGCCTGTCTTGGAACATCAACCATTACAAGCTATGTTGAGTCTTCTGCTGGAGTTGCCCAAGGTGGAAAAACAGGACTAACATCTATTTCAACCGGTACTATGTTTTTAATTGCATTGTTTTTATCTCCTGTTTTCCTTGCTATTCCGAGTTTTGCCACTGCACCAGCTCTAATCATAGTAGGAATGTATATGATAACATCTATTACAAAAATGTCATTTAGCAATGATACAGCCGATTCTGTTGGGGGATATCTTGCAATTATAATGATGGTTCTAACCTACTCTATTGCAAATGGAATAATGTTTGGTATCTTGTCATGGATTATTATAAAATTATTTACAGGAAAAATAAAAGAAATTCATCCCATAATGTATATAATAGGAATACTATTCCTAATCAGAATTATCACCCTTGTGATTTAAAAAACAGCCTTAGAGAAATCTAAGGCTGTTTTTAATTAAAGTATATTATAAAAATTATCTTTCTACCTTTTCAACAATATCATTTCTGTTTTTATAAATACTTTTTCCTGGCACAAATCCTCTAACCATGGAAAGAGGATAAATATTGCTACATTTACCTACAATGGTTCCCGGATTTAAAACAGAATTGCATCCCACCTCTACATTATCACCTAAAATAGCTCCAAATTTCTTAAGACCTGTTTCTATTTTCTCGGCACAGCTTATCGTAACAAGCGTTTTATCGGACTTTACATTAGATGTTATAGATCCAGCACCCATATGTGCTTTATATCCTAAAATAGAGTCACCAACATAATTATAATGAGGGACCTGAACATTATCGAATAATATTACATTTTTAAGTTCTGTAGAATTGCCAACAACAGCACTTTTTCCAATAATTGCGTTTCCCCTTATAAATGCACAATGTCTAACTTCAGCATTAGCACATATAATAGCAGGACCATTAATAAACGCAGTTGGTGCAACCTTGGCAGTTTTTGCAATCCAAATATTTTCACCTTTTTTATCATACTCTTCTAAAGATAAATTCTGCCCTAGCTTCATTATAAAATCAGATATTTTCGGTAACGCCTCCCAAGGGTACATTATATCTTTGAACAAATCCTTTGCTATAGTCTTTTCAAAATCCAGTATATTTTTAGCTAATAATTTCTCTTTCATATTATCCTCCATAATTTACTATTATCGACTAATATATTATATTGTTGTCTTACACAAGTCAAGTAAAACTATATTTTTTCATTTGATAATAAAACATCTTATAAACAGAATATAATATACAATATTGATATAATAATTCCTCAAGGGGGTTAATAACTTGAAATATAATCCTAACAAATATAAGGCATTTAAACAGATTGATATACCCGACAGAAAATGGCCAAATAATACAATTAATCAGGCACCTATTTGGTGCAGTGTAGATTTAAGAGACGGTAATCAGGCTTTAGTTAACCCTATGAATCTTAAAGAAAAAATAGAATTTTTTCACGCTCTATGCGACATGGGATTTAAAGAAATAGAGATTGGATTTCCTTCTGCATCCGAAACTGAATTCAAAATTTGTAGAGAACTAATAACTGGGAACCATATTCCTGATAATGTCACTATACAAGTACTTGTTCAGGCAAGAGAACATCTTATAAAGAAAACATTTGAAGCTATAAATGGAGCTAAAAATGTAATTATCCATTTTTATAATTCTACTTCCACTATTCAGAGAAAAGTTGTTTTTAAAAAGGATATGGACGGAATAATAGATATTGCAGTATCAGGTGCTAAACTTATAAAAGAATTAACACAAGAATTGCCGAAGGACACTAATATAAGGTTTGAATATTCTCCTGAAAGTTTTTCAGGCACTGAAATGGATAATGCTGTTAAAATCTGCTCAAGCGTTATGGATGCACTTGGATCAACTAAGGAATATCCAATAATACTTAACCTTCCTAATACTGTAGAAATGTGCACTCCTAACACCTATGCTGATCAAGTGGAGTATTTTATCAAACATCTTCCTAACAGAGCTGCTGCAATAATAAGTGTTCATCCACATAATGATAGAGGAACAGGAATAGCGGCAACCGAACTTGCACTGCTGGCAGGTGCTCAAAGAGTAGAAGGAACACTTTTTGGTAATGGGGAGAGAACTGGGAACTTAGATATAGTTACAGTCGGCCTAAATATGTATACCCAAGGATTAGACCCAAAACTTGATTTTAGCAATCTCCCATACTACCGAAATCTATATGAAAGATGTACAAAAATGAAAATACCAGAGCGACAACCATATGCCGGTGAACTTGTATTTACAGCATTCTCGGGTTCACATCAAGATGCAATAAATAAAGGTATTCAATATAAAAGGGAACATAATTCTGAATTGTGGGAAATTCCTTATCTTCCAATTGATCCTGCAGACATTGGAAGACAATATGAACCTATTATAAGAATTAATTCTCAATCAGGCAAAGGGGGCGCTGCATTTATAATGCAGCAAACATTTGGTTATAATATTCCAAAGTCTATGCAACCTGAATTCGGTGCCTTAATAAAAATTGAATGTGATCATTTGGGTCGTGAGCTATCATCCAATGAGTTATTTGATATATTTAATAAAAACTATATAGATATACCTCAAACTTATAAACTTATAGAACACAAAATCTTAGAGGGATCCGGTGATAGTAACTGTGTAACATTTAAAGGAACTCTTTTAATCAATCATAAACAAAATAAAATAGAAGGATTTGGCAACGGGCCTATCGATGCTTTCTTTAACGCAATAAAACAGGTTGGAATTGATGGATTCAAATTTATCTCATAT
>CAKSUE010000025.1 GCA_934501135.1 uncultured Eubacteriales bacterium
CTATTATATAGAGTAAATAGTGTTTTTCTTATTTTACTAGAACATATAATGGAAGAGTTTTCTCAGAGCGAATTTATTCCATCTGATTTTGAGCTTGAAATATCGGATAATGGTAGTATTAGTCCATTGTGTTTAGAGACGTTTAACGGTGATATTATAAAAGTACAAGGCAAAATTGACAGAGTAGATGTGATGCAAAAAAATGGGAAATCTTATGTAAGAATATTAGACTATAAAACCGGGATAAAAGATTTTAAATTATCCGATATTATATATGGTCTAAATGCACAGATGCTTATATATATGTTAACTATTTGCAAAAATGGAAAGTCAAAGTATAAAGGGATGGTGCCGGCAGGTATTTTATATATGCCTTGTAAAAAACCGTTAATAAGTGTAGATAGAAATATTTCAGAAATCAAATTAAAATCTGAAATAAATAAAAAGCTCAGGATGAATGGTTTAGTTTTGGATAATCCAGAAGTTATACAGGGTATGGAAAAAGATGCTAAAGGAATATTTATTCCTGTTCCTTTAAAAGACGGCGAATTAAAGAAAACTGATAGTGTAGCGAGTATAGCTCAAATAGGATCTATTATGAATTATTTAGAAAAGTTAATTATTTCTATGGCAGAAACATTAAAAAGTGGAGATATATCTGCAGATCCTGTAGTTGGAGAATATAATGCATGTAAATATTGCGACTATAAATCGGTTTGTGGTCATGAGGATATAAATGAGGGTAGAAAAGTTGAAAAATTAGATAGAATTGCTACTATTAAATTAATAGAGGAAAGTGTAGGTGTAAAAAATAATGGGAAAGAGGTGGACTGAAGAACAAAAAAATGCAATTAATTCAAGGGAAGGAACAGTGCTTGTGTCTGCTGCAGCTGGATCTGGCAAAACAGCTGTTTTAGTACAAAGAGTAATAGAAAGAATTACAAATGAAAAAAATCCATGTGATGCGGACAAACTTTTGATAGTTACATTTACTAAGGCTGCGGCGTTAGAAATGAGAAATAGAATTGCTCAAAAAATATCTGAACTAGTAGACAAGGATCCTTATAATATGCATTTGAGAAGACAGCAAATATTATTAACTAAAGCCCATATAAGTACAATACATAGTTTTTGTAGTGAAATTGTAAGGGAAAATTTCTATAAACTGAATATTTCTAAGGAATTTAGAATAGCAGATACATATGAGATGTCTATTTTAAGGGATGAAGCTTTACAGCATGTGCTTTTGAATTTTTATGAAAGGGAAAGCGAAGAATTTATAAATTTTGTAGAAACATTTAGTACAGGCAAAGATGATAGTAAATTGTCTAGTATAATAAATACTCTTTATAATTTTATACGGTCTCATCCATTTCCGGAATTGTGGTTAAATGAGAAAGTTAGTATGTATGAAGAAAAGGAAAATGTACTAAATACACTTTGGGGACAAACAATACTTAAGTATGCACATAGTGCTGTTAACTATTGTATTAATTTAACCCAGAGTTCTTTATTGGCGATTACTGAAGATAGTACTATTGAAAATGCGTATAAACCATCTTTTTTATCGGACTTATCAGCTCTTACAGAACTAGAAAATGTAATTAGTAAAGGATCATGGAACGATATTTGTAGTAGAGTTACTTTATTTGAGTTTTCAAAACTTAAACCACTTAGGGGGTACAAGGACGACCCAATAAAGACTAAGGTATGCGGTAACAGGGATGAGGTAAAATCGGCGATTAAAAGGTTAGCTAAATTATTTTATTCAGATGAGGATACGTGTCTTGAAGATATTTCTAAACTTCAGCCTATAATACGAATTTTGTTTGAAGCGGTTAATATGTTTTCAAAAAAATTAGATGAGCTAAAACTGCTTAAATGCGTTGCAGATTTCGGAGATCTGGAACATTGGATGATCAAGTTATTAGTTGAACCAGATAATAAAGGTGGATACATAAAAACTGAAACAGCAGTGGCATTATCTGAAAAATTTGAAGAGATAATGGTTGATGAGTATCAAGACACTAACGAGGCACAAGATATAATATTTAGGGCTTTATCTAAAAATGAAAGTAACCTATTTTTAGTAGGAGATGTAAAGCAAAGTATATATAGGTTTAGACAGGCTATGCCGGAAATATTTTTAAACAGAAAAGAAAAGTATAATAAATTTATTCCCGAACTCAAAAATTATCCTGCAAAAATTATTTTAGATAAAAATTTTAGAAGTAGGAGTGAGGTCACCAATACTGTTAATTTTGTTTTTAGACAAATTATGTCAAAACAAGTGGGCCAGATAGATTATAATAATGAAGAAAAGCTTATACCAGCTGCATCTTATAGCGATAGTAATAATGTAAATACCGTAGTTGACATTATAGATCTTTCAAAGAGTGAAACTTCTGATATGGACATAGTTGAAGCTAGACATATATCTAAAATTATTTTAAAAATGATATCTGAAGGCTATAAAATAAAAGATGGTAATATTGAAAGGCCAGTTACATATAAAGACTTTTGTATACTTATGAGAAGTGCTAACAAACATGCATCAATTTATACAAAAGAACTTCAACTAAATTTAATACCTGCATGGTCTGATGTTTCCGGAAGCTTTTTTGAGACAACTGAGATATCTGTAATGTTATCGTTATTAAAAGTTATAAATAATCCCGTTAATGATGTGGCAATTTTATCTGTACTTGTAAGTCCTATTTTTGGTTTTACACCTGATAAACTTAGCAAAATAAGGTTAGTAGATAAGAAATTGCCATTATATTTTGCAATAAAAGAATTAGCTAAAATGGGAGATAAAGAATGCAGTGAGTTTATTTGTAGTATAGAAGATTACAGAAGAGTATCCTTAGTTATGTCACCCGATAAACTAATTGATTATATTTATGAAAAATCTGGATATTCATCTATGGTACAAACAATGAAAAATGGTTACTTAAGACTTGCAAATTTAAGGCTTTTGGTAGAGTATGCAAAAAATTATGGACAGTCAGGTTACAAGAGTCTTTCAGGTTTTATAAGATTTATTAATAAGCTTGAACAAAACAAAACAGATATTTCTGCTGCTAATACAGTAAATGAAAATGCAAATGTTGTGAAAATTATGAGTATACATAGGTCAAAGGGACTAGAATTTCCTATTTGTATAATTGCAGGCTGTTCAAGGAAATTTAATATGGATAAAGACGAAATTCTTATTCATCCATCTTTAGGTCTAGGAATAAAACTTAGAAATAATGATAATATAGTTCAATATACAACGATGTCAAGAGAGGCAGTATCCATTGAAATTGAGAATGATAATATATCAGAAGAACTTAGAATTCTCTATGTTGCAATGACAAGGGTAAAAGATATTGAAAAAACGTTAAAAAAGTTATCATCCAAACTTGTTGGGACGAATGTAATATCGTCCTATATAGTTAGAAATGCATCGTCTTTTTCAGATTGGATTATTTCCTGTGCATTACGCCATCCGAGTGGCTCACAGCTTAGAAAAATAGCAGGGGATGTTCATGGAATCACAATAAAAGATGATAATATGTGGAATATAGGGCTAGTTTACGAAAACTATGATTGTGAGTTGTGTAAAACCTGTTATGATAAAAGCGAAGTGATTTTTGATGAAAAGCTGATTGGCAAAATTGATAAAAGATTTAATTTTATATATCCTAAAGAAAAATTGAGAAAGATACCTAATAAAGTTTCAGCTTCAATAATATCATCAAAACGCAGTTTTAGTAAAAGCCTAAAAAGACCTGAATTTATAAAAAAGAAAGGTTTAAGCTCTAAAGAGAAAGGAATAGCCTTACATAATTTTATGCAGTTTGCAGATTATAAAAGTGCAGTACTCAATCCCGCTGAGGAACTCAAAAGATTGGTTGATAAAGGTTTTTTAACTAAACAGCAAAGCGATGCAATTGATATTTATAAAATATATAGGTTTTTTAATAGTGATTTAGCTAAACGTATTTTGAAATCAGATAAAGTTATAAGAGAATTTAGATTTACTGTTGATATACCAGCAAAGCAAGTTTGTGATAATTTAGATGATTATGAAAGTAACGAGAATATTATACTTCAGGGAGCAGTTGATTGTGTATTTTGTGAAAAAGATGAAATAGTAATAGTAGATTACAAAACAGGTCTTTCCGCCAATTCCGATGTTGAGGAAAATTATGTAGATCAATTAAAGTTATATAAATATGCAATGGAGAAATGTATGAACAAAAGAGTAAAAGAATGTATAGTATATTCATTTGCCCAGGGTAAAACTAAGAATGTAAAATAAAGAATGAATGGTCTTGAAAAAATAACAAAAAATAACATTGAGTTTTGTGGCATTTTTCAAAATTTAATAAAAGACTAACAAAAGTAAACAATAAAAATTCTGAAAATTTACACCGAACGCAGTGTGCACAAATAAAATGACTGCTATGCGATTTTTTTCTAAGAAAACAACCAAAAAATGCTTGAATTTTCCGTATGCAGTTGATATTATATATTTAAGTAGAATGGTTAAAGGTGAGGAGTTGTATTAATAATGAATTTAAATGAGAATCAAGAAATAACAAGTTTTCACGATGGCTCTAATTATAAATCTTATGATTTTATGGGTGCACATAGAGAAACTGTTGATGGACAAAACTGTGTTGTTTTTAGAACATGGGCACCTCAAGCTAATTCAGTTTCTGTTGTTGGCGATTTCAATAATTGGGATAGAAATATTCATAAAATGAATAGAATTAGTTCTGATGGTTTATGGGAATGTTATATAATGGAAGATATCTCTGAGTTTAGTATTTATAAGTATAGTGTAGAGACATCATGGAATGAAATTATTTTAAAAACAGATCCATATGCATTTCACTGCGAAACAAGACCCTCCGACGCTTCAAGAGTTTATGATATAGAAGGGTATGAGTGGAACGACTCAAAATGGATTAGGCATAAAAAAAATAGTAATCAATACAACTCACCAATAAATATTTATGAAGTTCATGCAGGATCCTGGAGAAGATATCAAGACGGAAATACATTTTCATATAAGAAACTTGCCGATGAGCTTATTCCATATGTAAAAGAGATGGGATATACTCACATTGAGCTAATGCCGTTAACTGAATATCCTTTTGATGGTTCATGGGGATATCAGGTAACAGGGTATTTTGCACCAACATCTAGATATGGTACACCTCATGATTTTATGGAGTTTATTGATAGATGCCATCAAGATAATATTGGAGTTATTATGGATTGGGTCCCAGCCCATTTCCCAAGAGATGCTCATGGTTTAGCAAAATTTGACGGAAGCTGTTGCTACGAATATTCAGATCCTCGTAAAGGTGAGCATAAAGATTGGGGTACATTGGTATTTGATTATGGACGTAATGAAGTAATAAGTTTTTTAATTTCCAGTGCTATGTTTTGGCTTGAAAAATATCATATGGATGGAATAAGAGTAGATGCGGTTGCGTCTATGCTTTACTTAGACTACAGTCGTAAAGACGGTGAATGGGTGCCAAATAAAAATGGAGGAAAAGAAAATCTTGAAGCAGTAGAGTTTTTGAAAAAATTAAATGAAACTATTTTTGCAAGTTTCCCGGAAGCAATGATTATTGCAGAGGAATCCACATCTTGGCCTTTGGTTTCAAGACCAACATATAGTGGAGGCCTTGGCTTTAATTATAAATGGAATATGGGCTGGATGAATGATATGCTTCACTATATGTCATTAGATCCTCAGTATCGTCCATTTAATCATGATAATTTAACTTTTTCATTTTTCTATGCTTTTTCAGAAAATTATATACTTCCTATATCACACGATGAAGTGGTCCATGGCAAAGGCTCTTTAATTAATAAGATCCCTGGTGATTACGACCAGAAATTTGCAGGCCTTAGGGCTTTTATGTCTTACGTAATGGCACATCCAGGCAAAAAGCTTTTGTTTATGGGTACAGAATTTGCTCAGTTTAAAGAATGGGATTACACTTCAGAACTAGATTGGTTATTATTAGACTATAATGCACACAAAAATACTCATAATTTCTTTAAGGCATTAAACCATTTCTATCTATCTTGCAAACCACTTTGGGAAGTTGACTTTTCATGGGATGGATTTTCTTGGATTTCAAATGATGATTATAGTCAAAGTATTATAAGCTTTAGAAGGATAGATAAAAGTGGTAAGGAAATTATAGTTGTATGCAACTTTCAGCCTACGTACCGTGAAAACTATAGAATAGGTGTTCCTTTTAGTGGAACGTATTCAGAAATATTTAATTCCGATTCCAAAGAGTTTGGTGGATCAGGTGTTACGAATGGTTCAAATATTAAATCAGAAGATGAACCTATGCATGGATATGAACAGTCTGTCGTTCTGAAAATACCACCAATGTCTGTAATGTATTTAAGGTGTGTGCGTAAGAAGCCTGTTCCTAAAAAATCAAAAAAATCAACGTTATCTAATGAAAATAGCAAAGAATTTACTGCACAAAAGACAAAAGATTTGTCTCAAAAAAGTAAAGAAAGTTCAGAAAATACTAAGGTAAAATCTAAATCTTTGCCATTAAAAGAAGAACATGAATCTACAAAAGACGTAAATAAAAAGAAAACTATAAAATCAGATAAACCTATTGTAGATAAAAAACAAATTACTGATAATACAAAAAAAGAAGTGAACAATAAAGAAGATCTGGAAAATAATAATGCTAATAATCAACAAGGTGAGCCATCTTTACAAAATGATGTTAGTAAAAACAAGGAAATAGTGCAGGAATCTGTTGAATCCAAGAATAACGAAGTCCAAGATGGAAATAAGAATAATATTCCTACAAACCAAATAAAAAAAATATCAAGAAAGAAAAAGAAAAAAATATCTAAAAGAAAATAATAATTTTTAAACCGAGGAGGAATAACATATGTTTCCAAAGCAGGAAGTCGTTGCAATGTTGCTTGCGGGGGGACAGGGCAGCAGACTTGGAGTGTTAACAAGGAAACTTGCAAAACCAGCAGTTCCATATGGGGGTAAATACAGAATAATAGACTTCCCACTTTCAAATTGTGCCAATTCTGGTATAGATGCAGTTGGTGTACTTACTCAATACCAGCCATTGGTTTTAAATGAATATATAGGTAACGGTAAACCATGGGATCTAGATAGTATGAATGGCGGAGTACAGGTTCTTTCGCCATATCAAAGGAGCAGAGGCGCAGATTGGTACAAGGGGACCGCAAATGCCATTTATCAAAATATGAATTATATAGAAAGATACGATCCTGATTATGTAGTTATTCTTTCTGGTGATCATATTTATAAAATGGATTATTCAAAAATGATTGCTTACCATAAGGAACAAGAGGCTGATTGTACAATAGCAGTAATAGATGTTCCAATGGCGGAAGCATCACGTTTTGGAATTTTAAATACTAATCCTGATAACTCCATATATGAATTTGATGAGAAACCCAAAATTCCAAAAAGTACAAAAGCATCTATGGGAATTTATGTTTTTAATTGGGATAAACTTAAGAAATATTTAACTGAGGATGCTAAAAACAGTAAATCCTCGAATGATTTTGGTAAGGATATCCTTCCCCGAATGTTAGAATCTGGGGAAAAAATGGTTGCATACAATTTTTCAGGATATTGGAAAGATGTTGGGACAATCGAAAGTCTTTGGGAGGCAAATATTGATTTATTAGATCCTAAAGTTACTTTAGATTTAAGTGATGAATCATGGAAAATCTATTCAAATAATCCTGTTATGCCTCCACATTATATTGCAGATGGCGCGAAGGTACAAAATTCTTTAGTTGCGGATGGCTGCAATATATATGGTAAAGTAGATCTTTCTGTAATTTTTGCAGGAGTGTATATAGGACATAGTGCGGTAGTAAGAGATTCTATAATTATGCCTGGCGCAAGAATAGAAGAAGGCGCAGTTGTACAATATGCAATTATTTCAGAAAA
>CAKSUE010000026.1 GCA_934501135.1 uncultured Eubacteriales bacterium
CTTTAATATACTATTATCTGAGACGTCTGAACTTCCCAAATAATTTTTAGCAAACCACCAGCCTCCCGCTATCACTAAAAGAATTAAAATTATTATAATACTAGCAACAAGCAATGGATTGTGTTTATTTTTCTTTGCATGTTTCATTTTTAACTTCCCCCAACTCACACTATTATTTATATTATACACTATTTTAAAAATATTTCACTATTTTTTTACAAAAAATTTAGTTTTGTTAAAATATTTTACATTATATCGAAGATTTATTAATATTTTTTGTTGTGTTTATTATTTTATTAGGAGTACTATTATATAAAATTTTTTTCATAATCCTAAAGTTAAAATAATAATACTATTAAATATACAATAATTGTCTTTGTTATATATACTCTTTTCAGCTTTGCAGTACATAATTCTCACTCCTTTAAACATTCTTTATTTCCGCCAGCATAATAATATAATGGTTATATATCTGCAACCACTTTAGGTTATATTAATTTTAAAAAATAAAACTATAATTAGTTATATAAATATAACCATTTAAGGTGGTGTTTAAATTGTTTGAAATAAAAAATGACTTTAAAGGCGCAAATATTCCCAGGACTATACGATTTACAAATGAAATTTTCGATCAATTAAATAAAACAGCAAAAGAGAATAATATATCTTTTAATATGTTGGTATTGCAATGCTGCAAATATGCTCTTGACAATATGGCCAAAAAAGATAAATAAATCCCCAAATCCGATGCTTTAGGGCATATAACGGATTTGGGGTTCTTTTATTTTTTAATTTCTATTCCTAATTCATCTAATTGCTTTTTATCAACTTCACCTGGCGAATTAGTCATAAGCTCTGAAGAACTCGCAACTTTTGGAAACGCAATAACATCTCTTATGCTTTCACAATTCATCATTAACATCACTAGCCTATCAAGACCAAATGCTAATCCTCCATGGGGAGGTGCACCGTATTTAAATGCATCTATAAGGAAACCAAATCTCTCATTTGCCTCTTTTTCAGAGAATCCTAAAGCTTTAAACATTTTTTGCTGTAATTCTGGATCATTTATTCTAATAGAACCACCACCAAGCTCATTTCCATTCAATACCATATCATATGCTATTGCCCTAACAGAGCCGGGATCGCTCTCAAGCTTATCTATATCCTCCAAATTAGGATGTGTAAACGGATGATGTTTCGCTACATACCTGTTTTCATCTTTATCATATTCAAAAAGTGGGAAATCTGTTACCCACAATAGGTTTGGTTTAGTTATATCAATTAAGTCTAACTTTTTAGCAAGTTCACATCTTAATGCGCCCAAGCTATCGAAAACAACTTGATTATCATCACTCGCAACAATAAACAGTATATCTCCGTTCTGTGCAGATAACTTTTCTCTAATACTTTTGGCTTCGGATTCAGACAAAAACTTCTCATACGATGATGAAGATGAACCATCCTTATTTATCTTTGTCCAAGCAAGGCCTTTGGCACCATAATCTTTTATCCAAACAGATAACTTATCTATATCTTTTCGTGTAAGCTTACCTGCGCAATTTTTAACATTTATCGCCCTAACAGATCCACCTTCAGATATAGCCCCAGAAAATACTCTAAATTCTGTATTTTGTAATAATTCTGTTATATCACAAAGTTCGAGACCAAACCTCATATCAGGTTTATCTGAACCAAATCTATTCATAGCTTCGTTATATGTAAGCCTTAACAGAGGCAACTCAATATCTATATCTAAAATACATTTAAACGCTGACCTTATAAATCCCTCAGCAATATTCATAATGTCATTTTCATCTACAAAAGACATCTCGAGATCAATCTGAGTAAATTCAGGCTGTCTATCGGCCCTTAAATCTTCGTCTCTAAAACAGCGAGCTATTTGCATATATCTATCGAACCCCGCAAGCATTGTTAGCTGTTTATAAAGCTGCGGAGACTGCGGAAGTGCAAAAAAGTTTCCCGGAAAAACCCTTGAAGGCACAAGATAATCTCTTGCTCCTTCAGGCGTTGATTTTATAAGAATTGGAGTTTCAACCTCAATAAATCCAAAATGATCAAAGAAATCTCTAGCGTGCTTTACAATCTTATGTCTGGCTACAATCTTGTCTTGAACGTCAGGTCTTCTTAAATCTAAATATCTATACTTTAGTCTTAAATCTTCCTTTACATTTGAATTTTCAACTATTTCAAATGGAGGTGTTTCGGCCTTAGAAAGGATTTCAAGTTCTGTTACTTCAATTTCAATTTCTCCAGTAGGGATTTCCATATTTTTAGAATCTCTAATTTTAACTTTTCCTTTAGCGGCAACAACATACTCCGAACGTAAAGAAAAAGCTTTATTAAATACATCTCTGTCTGTATTATCATTAAAAGCCAGCTGAACTATACCAGTTCTATCTCTCAAATCTACAAAGATAAGTTGTCCCAAATCTCTTTGTTTTTGAACCCAACCACATACAGTTACTTCTTTAGATAAGTCCCATATTCTCAGCTTTCCACAGTAATTTGTTCTTTTAAGCATAATTAACACATAACAATATACACCGCTTATATATCGTCATGCAATACCCACCCTTCATTTTCTTATATACCTTTATATTAAACCAGAAATATCAAAACTCTTTTCAATTTCTTCTTTTTTTATTGCTAAATAAGCTTCTGAAACTGAATTAAAGAATGATCCGTCTTTAATTATATCATGTGTTTCTTTTGTTTCCATGTCTTTCAACACAGCCTTACCATTCTCTATTTCTTCATCACCTAATACAATAGCATACCTAGCACCAATTTTATTTGCATATTTCATTTGAGCTTTAAGGCTTCTTTTGGTAATGTCACATTCACAAGGAATACTGCACTCTCTTAATTTTCCAACCAGATTAAATGCTTCAAATATTGCATTTTCTCCAACAGCAGCTACATATATCTCTACTTCTTTAGATTTAGGTATTTCTATCCCTAAATTTTCAATTAAAAGCATTAATCTTTCAATGCCTAAACCAAACCCTAAAGATGGCATATCCCTGCCACCAATTTCCTCTATAAGACTATCATATCTTCCGCCACCGCACACTTGTCTCTGAGCGCCAAGAGCATCTGATGCAAATTCAAACACTGTGCGTGTATAATAATCAAGTCCTCTAACTATTTTCGGGTTAACTGAATATTTTATTTCATCTCTATCTAAAACCTTTTTTACACTTTCAAAGTGCTCTCTGCAATCATCACATATATAGTCAAGTATAGCAGGTGCATTCTCAATAGCTTTTTTACAATCAGGATCTTTACAGTCCAAAATCCTCATAGGATTTCGTTCTAGCCTATCTAAGCATGTATAGCAAAGTTCATATTCACAATTCATAAAATAATCTTTCAATGCTTCTCGGTATTTTTTTCTACACTCACCGCACCCAATAGAGTTAATTTGCAGAGAAATATTATTTTTTATACCTATTCGTGTAAATATATTATTTGCTGTTCTTATTAACTCTGCATCTGCTATTGGGGCCTCTGTCCCAAAAATTTCAAGACCAAACTGATGGAATTCTCTTAATCTACCAGATTGAGGTTTTTCATATCTATAGCAAGAATCAATATAACTCAGCTTTAATGGCAACCCTTCGTTAAATAACCCGTGTTCAAGCATAGCTCTTGCTGTTGGAGCTGTACCTTCTGGTCTTAATGTTAAAGACCTATCTGCCTTATCATAAAATGTATACATTTCTTTTTGCACAACATCTGTTGAATCACCAACAGATCTTTTAAATAATTCCGTATGCTCAAAAGCAGGCGTTCTTATTTCTTTAAATCCCGCTGTTTCAGATTCATCTCTTAATATGTTCTCTATAAAACTATATTTATAACTATCTTTCGGTAGTATATCCTGTGTTCCCTTTACAGCCTTTGTTATAAGCGACATAATAACCTCCAACATAAAAAATACAGAAAACAGAAAACATATAAGCTTTTGTCCTCTATTTTCCGCACTATAAATTTAAGTGTAAAAAACACCATTATTTTTTCGGATTAAGAATATCTCTCCAATCAAGATCTCCTCTTTCAAGACCATGAACTAAAACCTCTCCTGTAGCAATATTTGTTGCAACCGGAATATTATGCATATCGCATAATCTAAGCAAGTTCATATCATTTGGCTCATGTGGCTTTGGGGTTAAAGGATCTCTAAAAAATAATAGCATGTCTACTTCATTACAAGCAATCCTAGCTGCGATCTGCTGATCTCCCCCTTGAGCACCACCTAAAAATTTCTGAATTTCCAATCCTGTTGCTTCCGAAACCATTTTCCCTGTTGTCCCTGTAGCACAGAGATCATGTCTGCTCAATATACCACAATATGCAATACAAAACTGTACCATCAGCTCCTTTTTTGCATCATGCGCAATTAATGCAATGTTCATTTTAAACTTCCCTCCAAATAAATTATATGTACTAAATAATATATCTAAAGCTTCTTCAATGATGGAAGAGGTACTCTCTCTCCCAAGAAGCGAGTTGAAAACCTTTCAAATGCACTTTGTACAGAAGACCTTTTATTTAACGGTAAACCTTTTGAGAAGTTTTCTACTTCATAAACATCTTCTGGAATAATAGCAATTAATTGTATACCAGATTCATCAATAACAGAATCTAAATCTTCATATAAATCGCTTTTCTTAAAATACTTATTAGAAAACCTATTTATAACAAGCCTTATATCTTCTATTCCTAAATCAATAAGGATATCCCTTACTTTTCTAGAATCTTCTAAGGAAACAGGGTTTGTATTTGCAACTACAACTGCCCTATCTGCAGAAGCAACACACATTTTAAATCCACTTCCCACTCCTGCAGGACAATCTATAATAACATGATCATAATAATTTGACAAGACACCAACTACCTGTTTCATAGTTTCCGGACTTAGTTCATCGTCAACATTCTGAGGTGCGGGTATTAAAAAGAGATTTCTCACATAAGGACATTTATAAATTGATTCCGTAATCTCACAGTTCCCATTTATAACATCTGAAATATCATAAACTAATTGTTCTTTAATATTTAGAAGGTGGTCCAAATTTCTTAATCCTGCATCACCATCAATTAAAAGCACTTTTTCACCTTTTTCAGCAATTTGAGTTGCCAAACCAACGCTAACTGTTGATTTTCCCACACCGCCTTTGCCAGAAGTAACCACAGTAACTATTCCCATATATACTAAGCACAAATATAAATTAAAAATTTATATTTTACGTGCATAACCCCTTTCTATATGAGTATAAGATATATACTTTATCACAACTATATTAACATAATATATATTAATAGTCAAAGCATTTTAATTAAAATACATCTTATTTTAGACAATTTTCATTAAACTTTACTTTTAAAATAAATTTTTAATGTTGAATCTCAGATTCATCAATACCTTCCCTAAAGAAATATGCATTAAGCATATCCCTTGCAACACCTTTAGAATAAGTGCTAGTTGACCCGTATTCAAGAACAACAGCTATTGCAATTTCTGGTTCATCGTATGGCGCAAAACATATAAATGTTGTGTGATCGTAAGATGTATTATTCTGAGCCGTACCTGTTTTTCCTGCAACTGGTATTGGATAACTTGAAAAGTCTGAAGCTGTTCCAGACGTTATAACACTCCTCATACCCTCTCTAACAGTTTTAAACGTTGATTCAGATACACCAACATTTTCTATAAGCTCAGGTGAATCAGAGTTATTTTCCTCCACAATATTTTGCCTTGCATAGTCTGTAACTTTCTTTACTAGATGAGTTCTATATCTATTGCCTCCATTAGCTATTGTTGCAGTATATGTTGCAAGCTGCACAGGTGTAAATAAATTATCAGACTGTCCCAACGCGGCCTGTGGTGTACTTCCTCCATACCAAACCTGCCCAACCGATTTACTATATTCTGGACCTGCAAGTATACCTTTGCTCTCAGACACTTCTATTCCAGTAGTTGTTCCAAGCCCAAACCTCGAAGCATAAAGATCTAAATTTTCAATTCCCAATCTTCTTCCTGTTTCAGCAAAGAAAGTATTGCAAGATCCAGCCAACGCTCTTATAACCGATATACCTCCATGTGGACCTGTACTACATCTAATATATTCACTTGTGTTGCTTGGATCGTAGTAAAAACGTCCACCACAATAAATAGATGTATCTCTTCCAATAGCGCCTTCTTCTAAAGCAGCACACGCAACAACCGGTTTATAAATTGATCCCGGTGTAAATGCACCGTTAAAAGCCCTGTTTATAAGAGGTTTATTTGTTTCGTCAGTAACCTGCTGAACTCTGTACGTATCATCTTCATAATATTTCTGCAAATCATAGCTAGGATACGTAGCCGCAGCCAAAATAGAAAAATCCTTTACATTTAGCATTACAACTGAACCCGATTTACATGCACCATTTTGTGCTCTTGCGGCCTTTACATTTTTTTCTAATGTTTTATTTGCAGCCTGTTGAAGTCCTGCATCAATAGTAAGATATACTGTATTTCCCGGAACCGCACTATTTGTAACATTTGAATCAATAACAGCACCCTTTCCGGTAGTTTCAATCATTTTCTTTCCATCTTTTCCTTTTAAATATTTCTCATACGCTGCTTCTATTCCATCTTTACCAATTACGTCATCCATTTTATAGCTATCTTTTAATCTATCATACTGTTCTTGTGAAAGTTTACCTATAGTACCAATAACATGTGGAATTAAGGTTGGATTAACATATTTTCTTATATCGGAAGAACCTATTTCAACACCAGAAAAAGACTGTTCAGCAACTATTGCAACAGTTTCGTTGCTAATATTTTCTGCAAAAGTATACGGAGTCGTCATAGAGTTTTCATATCCACTTTCCTTCATGTTATACCTAACGCTTCCAATAGTTCTTTCTTGCTCTTTTGTATACCCTTCTATTCCGAAATCCTTGCATATTTTTGCCATGCACTCATCCGCAGTGACGTAAGAGTTTAGCATGAGTGTTTTTTGCATTCTTGAAATTTCTTCCTCTTTATTGCTCATATACTCATAAGTTCCTGATTTAGTTAATTCTATTGGAAGAGCGTCTATCCACTTTTCGCCCTTTTTATTAAGTAAATTTGCAAGCTCAAGTATTATTTTATTTTCACTGCCTTTTTCCATATATATTCTATCGAATACTATAGTTCGTCCACTTTCATTAATTGCAAGTGAGACTCCATTAATATCAAGGATTTCTCCCCTTCTAGCTTTAGTTTCAACTTCATAAGTATAGCTGGTATTGGCTCTTTGAAGATATTCTTCTCCTTTAATAATTTGCCAATCAATAAGGCGTATACAAAATACTGCAATACAGACCATTGTTATTGTCATTATAGAAATATATCTTCCTTTATTGATCTTATTCTCCAAAGTCCACAACCACCTTTCTTTTAAAGTTAATCTTCTTTGGGTTGAATTTGAATTGCAATTGTTTTATTGAAAAAATAAAATATTGGTGAAATCAGAACTGTATATCCAAATCTAGGTAAATAATTATTCAAAAGAATGTAGCTGTTTCCACCATACATATGTGGTAGATATCCAAAAACGAAGTAACTCAAATATAAAACAGCAGAAATAATTATTATAGATATCATATAAGTTAATATATTAACTTTAATAAAATTAACAGATATCAAACCTAGCAAATATCCAAATATAGTCATAAAAATGCAGCTAAATCCTAATAC
>CAKSUE010000027.1 GCA_934501135.1 uncultured Eubacteriales bacterium
TCCCCCTAGAGTAAAGAATTTTTCCTCTTCATTTATAGAAATTTCTCCACAACCAGACACACAGCAAGTGCCCATTCCACGAGCAACAACAGCAGCATGAGATGTCATACCTCCACGCACTGTAAGAATACCTTGAGCAGCAGCCATTCCTTCAATGTCTTCAGGTGATGTTTCAAGACGTGCAAGGATAACCTTTTCTCCTTTTTCAGCCCATTCTTTTGCATCTTCAGCTTTAAATACAACTTTACCGCAAGCAGCTCCAGGAGAAGCAGCAAGACCTGAACCAATAGGACTAGAATTTTTAAGAGCTTTTGCATCAAATTGAGGATGTAAAAGTGCATCTAATTGTTTTGGATCTACTCTTAACACAGCCTCTTCCCTTGAAATTTTTCCTTCATCAACAAGATCAACAGCAATTTTTAAGGCAGCAGCTGCTGTTCTTTTACCGTTTCTTGTTTGAAGCATATATAATTTACCATTCTCAATTGTAAATTCCATATCCTGCATATCAGCATAATGATCCTCTAAGCGCTGAGCAGTTTTTGCAAACTGGTTATAAACCTCTGGCATAGTATCCTTTAAGTGAGCAATTGGTTCAGGTGTGCGAATACCAGCAACAACATCTTCACCCTGAGCATTCATTAGATATTCACCAAATAATTTCTTTTCACCTGTTGCAGGGTCACGTGTAAATGCAACACCTGTTCCGGAATTGTCGCCTGAGTTACCAAATACCATTTCCTGAACATTAACTGCAGTTCCCCAGCTATAAGGAATTTCATTCATGCGGCGATACACATTAGCACGTGGATTATCCCAAGAACGGAAAACAGCCTTTACAGCTTCTAATAGCTGAACTTTAGGTTCTGTTGGAAAATCTTCACCTTTATTTTCTTTATAAAATGCTTTAAACTTAATTACAAGACCTTTAAGGTCTTCAGCTGTCAATTCTGTATCAAGCTTCACACCTTTATCTGCTTTAACTTTATCTATTACTTTTTCAAATTCTGACTTTGGTAATTCCATAACAACGTCAGAAAACATTTGTATAAATCTGCGGTACGAATCATATGCAAAACGGGGATTATTAGTAATTTCAGCTAAGCCCTCGACAACTACATCATTTAAACCCAAATTAAGTATTGTATCCATCATTCCAGGCATAGAAGCCCTTGCACCCGAACGAACTGAAACTAAAAGAGGATTCTTGGGATCTCCAAACTTCTTGCCCGTTATTTGTTCCATTTTTGCAAGATTAGCATAAATTTCATCCTCAATGTCCAACGAAATTTTTCTTCCGTCATCATAGTAACGCGTACAAGCTTCTGTGGATACTGTAAATCCTTGAGGAACAGGCATACCTAAACCTGTCATCTCAGCTAGGTTCGCTCCTTTTCCACCCAAAAGCTCTCTCATTGTCCCATTACCTTCAGAAAAAAGGTAAACATACTTATGGCTCATTAATTAAACAACCTCCTAAAATTTTGATTGTACTGCTTAAAAAGCAGAGCCCTTGCATAAATATTCTATTGTATAATATATTTTACGGACTAGATAGTATTATAGCAAATCAATACATATTTTACTATATATCATTACCATAAAAACAACCCTTTTTGAACAATTTTTACTGGTAAAAACAATTAACTTTATACAAACAATAATTTATCCTTGAAAAATTTATTATTTATGAGATAATTAATATTGATTGAATTTTTACTTTTTTATTGTTGAATTAAGTAAAATTTTTAAATTTATACATACAGAAGGAGGAATTATGAAATGTCCGAACTTTGTTCTATAATATTAGCAGCCGGAGAAGGTAAAAGAATGAAATCAAGTTCCCCTAAAGTGCTTTCTGAAGTTCTATTTAAACCCATGTTAAAATGGGTAATTGACTCTGTAAATGATTCAGGCATAAAAAATATTTGTGTTGTTGCTGGATATAAAAGTGAAGAAATAGAGAATTACCTATCATCAGAAGATATACATAGCGAGATTGCATTACAAACAGAACGTAAAGGAACTGCTCATGCTGTAATAATGGCTACCGAATTTCTTCAAAAGAATTTTGATTCAGATGTTTTAATTCTTGGTGGTGATGCACCTTTTATTGATAGCAAAACAATTAAAGACTCATATTCACTACATAAAAAGGAAAATAATTCTGTTACGGTTATTTCTGCTAAGCTCGATAATCCTTATGGATATGGTAGAATAGTAAGAGATAATTTAACGCTTAAATTGAAATCTATAGTAGAAGAAAAAGACGCAAACGTAAACACAAAAAATATATCAGAAGTAAACTCTGGTGTGTATTGGTTTAAGGTATCTGAACTTTTGTCGGTTCTATCTAATATCTCAAATAATAACGCTCAGGGAGAATATTATCTTCCCGATGCAATAAGCCTCCTTCTTAAAAAAGGAAAAAATGTAAACGCCTTTGTTTCTGATTCACCTGAAATTGTAATGGGTGCAAATAACTGTATGCAATTATATGATTTAAATTGCATAGCAAAAGACAAAGTTCTTGAATTTCTAATGAACGACGGTGTAAGAATTCCATTTACCGATGGAGTTGTTATTGGAACCAATGTAAAAATAAAAAGAGGAACAACTATACTTCCTGGAAGTGTTATAGATGGAAATACTGTTATTGGAGAAAACTGTGTTATTGGTCCTAATTCACAGGTACATAACAGTACAATAGAAGATAATGTTGTCTTTAACTCGTCTTACTGCAAAAACAGTTATATAAATAGTAACCAGAATATTGGACCGTTTTATACTGCGGTTAATAATAATGATGCTGTTGAAATTGAATTTTAAAATATAGAAATTATAAATTTAGGAGGAATAAATATGAACTTTCACGGAAAGGACATAAAAATATTTACAGCAAATTCTAATCCCAGTGTAGCAATTCAAATTGCAGAGTGCTTAGGTATTGCCCTTGGAAAATCAGACGTTAGTACATTTAGCGATGGAGAAATTTCGGTTTCCCTTCATGAATCTGTTAGAGGTTCAGATTGTTTTATAGTTCAATCAACATGTGAACCTGTTAACAATAATATTATGGAGCTTCTTATAATGATAGATGCTATGAAGCGTGCATCAGCGGCAAGGATAACAGCTGTAATTCCATATTTCGGCTATGCAAGGCAAGATAGAAAAGCTAAAGCAAGAGACTCTATATCAGCTAAATTGGTAGCTGATCTGATCACTACTGCTGGTGCCGACAGAGTTTTGACAATGGACTTACACGCTCCTCAAATTCAAGGATTTTTCAATATCCCTGTAGATCACCTTGTTGGTGCTCCTTTATTAGCATCTTTCTTAAGAAAAAAAATGGGTACTTCAACTAGCGATTATACAGTTGTATCCCCAGATTTGGGATCTGTTACCAGAGCAAGAAACTTTGCTACAAGATTAGGATGTCCATTAGCAATTATAGATAAAAGACGTCAAAAGGCTAATGTTTCCGAAGTAATGAACATTATTGGTGATGTTAAAGGTCAAAAAATAATTTTAGTAGATGATATGATAGACACTGCAGGTACATTATGCAATGCCGCCAGAGCTTTAATAGAAAAAGGCGGCGCTACAGAAGTTTACGCATGTGCCACTCATGGTGTTCTATCAGGTCCTGCAGTGGATAGGATTAAAAATAGTCCTATAAAAGAATTAATCCTACTAAACACCATACCAATTTCTGAAGAAAAGCTTCTTGATAACTTTACAATTTTATCTGTTGCACCTTTATTTGCAGAAGCAATTGAAAGAATTTACTCAGATAAGCCTGTATCACCCATGTTTATGTAACAATAAAAATATATTGAAACTTTATGCAGACGGGATAGTTTTTTATCCCGTCCATATCTATTTATACACCTAATAATAAATTCATCAGGAGACTTATGTAATGCTTGATATTTTAAATTTTATATCCTCAAATAAAAAATCCCCTAAAGGGCCAATTGAATATTTAATTGTTGGACTTGGAAATCCAGGTAAACAATATGATAACACTCGCCATAATGCCGGTTTTATGGCTATTGATTATATAGCAGAAAAATGTGGAGTGGTTATTGATAGATTGAAGTTTAAATCACTTTACGCAGATACTTTGCTTGAATCTAAAAGGGTTATTCTAATGAAACCACAACAATTTATGAATAACAGCGGTCAATCTGTAATAGAAGCAATGTCATTTTATAAAATTCCTTCTAATAAAGTTATTATTTTATTTGATGATATTTGCCTTAACGTTGGTAAAATTAGAGTTCGGAGAAAAGGCAGTGATGGTGGTCATAATGGACTTAAAAACATAATATATCTATCTGCAAAAGAGGACTTCTTGAGAGTTAAAATAGGAATTGGTGGAAAACCACATCCTGGGTGGGATCTTGCGGATTGGGTATTATCTAATTTTACACTTGATGAAAAACAAAATTTAAACCTTGCAATAGAAAATTGTTATGAGTCTGTAAAATTAATTGTATCTGAAAAAATTCAGGAAGCTATGAATAAATATAACTAATTGTTTAATCATATAATATTATAAAATAAACCTTATAATATTCAAGAAAGGTTGGTGTAATAAGCTTTTGTTTTATAATAAAAGCAGGTCTAGCATATGAAATTTTTAAAAAATATTATATTAAAATCCCCAAGTTATCAGGCAATATTAGATTCAATTAATTATAAAAAAACGCCTATTGCTCTAACCGGATTATCTTTAATACATAAATCACATATAATTTATTCTCTCTGCACTGAACAAAAACGTAGGGCTTTTGTTGTTGCGGCAGATGAATCTGAAGCTCAAAGAATGGCTAACGACTTGCAAAGCATGGGTTTAAATTCATTTATTTATCCTCTTAGAGATTTTAATTTCTGCGATGTGGACAGTAAATCGAGAGAATATGAACACAAAAGACTAAATGCATTACTTAACATAATAAATGATAAATTTGATGTTATTATCACATGCATCGATGCTAGCTTGCAATATACCATACCGGCAAATATTTTAAAAGAAAAGACTATTGTTTTAAAATTATCAGAAAATATTGCTTCAGAAAAAATTATAGATGTATTAATTTCATGCGGTTATGAAAGATATGATCAGGTTGAAGGCGAAGGCCAATTTTCAGCAAGAGGTGGAATTTTAGATTTCTTCCCACCTGATTCCGATAATCCTGTAAGAATTGAATTTTGGGGCGATGAAATTGATACTATATCATATTTTGATGTAGAAACTCAAAGACGAATTGAAAGTATAAATGAGATTATTCTTTCACCTTCAACAGAAATAATAATTAAAGACAAACAAGCAATTATTAAAGATCTAGAAAAAATCTCATCCACATTAACATCAGAATCTTTAAATAATGCAAAGGTTATTCTCGATACTGAAATCGATAAATTTAAAAACAATATAATTCCAGGATCAATAGATAAATTCATATCTATTATATATAAGAAACCATCCACTTTATTTGATTATATAGAAGATAATGATATGATTTTTGTTTCTGAAATTTCAAAAGTTAAAGATAGAATTAAATCTGTTACTTGGCAATCGGAACAGGACTTAGAAGACTATTTATCTCAAGGAATCCTTTGTAAAAACCTTGTAAAATTTTCAGAGGATTATATATATGCATTAGATCAGTTTAAGAAACATGACCTAATTTATATGGACACCTTTTTTCATAGCACATATGATTTAAAACCCTGTACTCAAATTAACTTTAATGCCAAGAATTTGAGTATTTGGAATGGTAGCATGAAACTTCTGTGTGAAGATTTAAATGCATTTATGAATGACAATTATTCATGTGTAGTTTTAGCAGGAACAAAAAAATCCGCAATAAATGTGGTAGAAGATTTAAACCAACATAATATCAAAGCAGAATTTAGCGATAATTTAATTGAGCCAATAAAAGGAAAGGTAACCGTCTTGCCCGGTGCGTTGTCCTCAGGACTTGAATATCCTGATATCAATTTCTCTTTAATAACATATTCTAATGTTTTAAATTCTCCTAAAAAGAAAAGACACAAACCTAAAAATACTAAAGAATTATATAATCTTTCAGACCTTAATATAGGGGACTATGTTGTACATTCAGCACATGGTATTGGCATCTTTGAAGGTATTCATAAAATGAAGGTACACAATATTACTAAAGATTATATAAAAATAAAGTATGCTAAGGGTGATACTTTATATGTACCTGTTACACAGCTTGATTTAGTTTCTAAATATATAGGTCCAAAAGAAGATAATCATGTAAAAATAAATAGAATTGGTGGTTCCGAATGGAAAAAATCAAAAGCTAGAGTAAAAGCCGCTGTAAAGGATATAGCAAAAGAGCTAATAAAGCTATATGCCGAAAGAATGCATTCCGAGGGCCATGCCTTTCCTCAAGACAGCGAATGGCAAAGAGATTTTGAATCTCACTTTGAATATGAAGAAACACCGGACCAGATAAGATGCATTCAAGAAATAAAAGAGGATATGGAAAGAAAATCTCCTATGGACAGACTCCTTTGCGGAGACGTAGGTTTTGGAAAAACAGAAGTTGCCCTAAGGGCTGCCTTTAAATGTGTGACTGATTCAAAACAATGCGCATTATTGGTTCCAACTACAATACTTGCTTGGCAACATTTTCAGACTGTTTCTAAAAGATTTGAAGGGTATCCAATCAAAATTGAAATTCTCTCTCGGTTCCGCACTCCAAAGCAGCAAAAAGAAATTATAAAGAAAATAAAAAGCGGAGAAATTGACTTAGTTATAGGAACGCATAGTCTTGTTCAAAAGGATGTTGAATTTCGTGATTTAGGCCTTGTAATCATTGATGAAGAGCAAAGATTTGGAGTTGCTCAGAAAGAACGATTTAAATCGTTAGATAAAAATGTAGACGTTTTAACATTATCTGCAACACCTATACCAAGGACATTAAATATGGCTATGTCTGGTATAAGAGATATGTCCACACTTGAAGAAGCCCCTCAAGATAGGCATCCTGTTCAAACATATGTTTTAGAGCATGATCCAGTTATTATAAACGAGGCCATTAGGCGTGAACTTAGAAGAGGTGGTCAGGTTTTTTATCTTCATAATAAAGTGGAATCAATCGAAAGAACTGCTACAAGTATTCAGTTACAAATACCAGAGGCCTCTGTAGGGTTTGGACATGGAAAAATGAGTGAAGCTGAATTATCGGAAGTATGGAGAAAAATGGTTGACCAAGAAATAAATGTTTTAGTATGCACAACTATTATTGAAACTGGTATAGATCTCCCAAACGCTAACACTTTAATTATAGAAAATGCAGACCATATGGGATTATCTCAATTACATCAGATAAGGGGACGCGTTGGAAGATCTTCAAGGCACGCATATGCTTATTTTACATTTAAAAGGAATAAAATTTTAAGTGATATTTCTCAAAAAAGATTATCAGCAATAAGAGAATTCACTGAATTTGGCTCTGGTTTTAAAATAGCTATGAGAGATTTGGAATTAAGAGGTGCAGGAAATATACTTGGTGCGGAGCAGCATGGTAATATGGAGGATGTTGGATATGATATGTACTTAAAATTACTTAATGATGCTGTAAGCGAAGAAAAGGGTGAAAAGACACTCGATTACGAACTTGAATGTTTAGTTGACTTAAATATTCAGGCACATATTCCTGAATCATATATCAGCAACCTAAACCAGAGGTTAGATA
>CAKSUE010000028.1 GCA_934501135.1 uncultured Eubacteriales bacterium
CTGATGTCCTTGTCTATAAGAAGGAACTATTCTATTAGATTGATATTGCTGTTCATAAGAAGGAACTATTCTAGCAGACTGATACCCTTGTCCATAAGTAGAAACTATCTGATGTCCTTGTTCATAGGAAGGAACTATTTTACCAGATTGATACCCTTGTCCATAATAAGGAACTCTTTTACAAGGTTGATATTCCTGTTCATAAGAAGAAACTCTTTTACAAGGTTGATATATATGCCCTTGGTGATCGTGGTTCAGTGCATCAAATGCAGCGTCATAGTATTCTGTACCAGGAATCTTAATGTAAATGTTTAATGCAATTTTGCCTTGTTTTGTTTTTGCTGCAGCTTTAAAACATTCAGATATATTGTCGCTTTTTCCTAGTTTATTTATTATGGCATTTAATGAATCTTCTTTATTAGGAGCGCTTGGAATCCTACACCATGCTATTAATGCTTCCCGGCCCTGTTTATCCTCTGCGGCCTTTTCAATGTCTCCTAGTGCTTTTATTACGGCATTTAATGCTTTGTTCTTGTTAGGAGCGCTTGGAATTTTGCCCCATGCTATTAATGCTTCCCGGCCCTGTTTATCCTCTGCGGCCTTTTCAATGCCTCCTAGTGCGTTTATTACGGCATTTAGTGCTTTTTTCTTGTTAGGAGCGCCTGGAATTTTGCCCAATGCTATTAATGCTTCCCGGCCCAGTTCACTCTGTGCGGTATCTTGAATGCCTCCTAGTTTGTTTATTACGGTATTTAGTGCTTTTTTTTGATTAGGAACGTTTGGAATTTTGCCCAATGCTATTAATGCTTCCTGGCCCTGTTTATCCTCTGCGGCATTTTCAATGTCTCCTAGTTTGTTTATTACGGCATTTAATGCTTCTTCTTGATTAGGAAAGCTTGGATTTTTGCCCCATGCTATTAATGCTTCCCGGCCCAGTTCACTCTGTGCGATTAAATCATAGTTACCTTGTGATATTTTCTGCAAAAGATTATATCTTTTTACAAAGCTGCATTCCTGCACTCCTTCAACAGAAGGATCTATAATTATCCTTCCTGTATTACTGCTATCAACATGGGAAGGTACTTCATTACTTTTGCAGTATTCTATCAACTTGTTTTTTATTAAAGGATCATTATCTACAGAGTGTATACCTTTCCCTGTTATTATAGTTATTCTTACACTGGATCTAAGACTGTCTTTCTCTTTGAGCAAATAATCCAGAGTGTCCAGTGTGTGTTTGTGCATGTCCAGTTCTGGTTCTTTAATCCACTCTGAACTTTCGGAAGATTTATATTCTGAAGTGGATACCTCTTTATTTGAATTAGTATCGGTACCTGTGTCATCACTTTTAGATCCCTCATTACTTATTATATTGTCGTATGATACCTTCTCTGGTATAGATGATTCTGCGGATAAACCACATACGTCGTTTTGGCTAACTAATTCATCCGGTAACTGGGCATTTGCTCTGATTATTCCTGCCGAACTGCAGATCAGAATCAATCCCATAGTTAAAACTGCTTTTTTGTTTACAGATTTTTTCAGTTTCTGCCAACTGTTTTCAAGATCTTTCATCATTATTCTCCCTCTCTCATTATCCTGCATAATGCTAATTTAAATAATCGATTCTGCGAGTCTCACATTTACAATCTTATCACAGCAAAACAGAGTTGTCAACACATTAAAGTGTTTTCAGGATAATCAATAATTTGTTTTACTGTAAAGCATTTTTATGTGAAATCTTTCTTTCCGTTTATCCTTTTGTCATAGGAAGAACGTCAAAGCAGGGAGAACTTGGAAGTGCAACAATTTACATAAGTCCAGGAGAAAGATTTAATGAAATAGAGCAAAAGAACTCGGAAAAGATAAAAAAATATATGAATTTTTGTATACACATCGAAAAGGCAAGACAATAGAAGACTTTTTGAAAGAGTATCGTGTATTTGCTTGCTGTACAAAGTTAGAGTCTGCCGCATTTTATAAAAGTATTCGACTTGAAATCGGTAGGTCTATACTCAATATTTTGGGATTGTCTTCGATTGAAAAAGTAAAAGTGACTTCTAACTATAAAGATAATCATTTTTGTGAAAAAGGTGTTGAAATAAAAAAGAGTAAATTGCTTAAACGCAATCTTGCTATATTTTTAAAGAGTAATTAATAAGAAAGCTTCATGCCCCTTATAACTACTCAGTATGGTACGAGTAGTTATAAGGGGCATGAACAAACCCAGTATTCATGCGGGTTTAAACCAACTACAATGTTTACAATGAAGGTTATCTGACACATTTCGATAAACTCTATAGACTAATATATCAAAAAAATAAAAATATATAAACGAAGTTGTCTTGAAAATCTCAAGGCAATTTTTTATTTATAAAGAAAGAGAATTCAGAAAATTAAAATATTTTCATTGATAACTATTTTAATTTTGACTGTTATATTAGTGCATCAAGAAAAAGAGATTTGTGAACTCGAAAAGAAAATGCTTGATACTCTTATTTTACAGATAAAGAAATTTGTGTAGTTTATCCTGTGCCATATGCTGTTGGTAATCATACTTTTATAAAAATCGATATGAATAGTTTACAATAAATGTTTTAGTATTAAAGATATGAAAGAGCTAAATGAAACGCTTGCTAAATTCAAAGGAACAAATTGCTCATTTTCTTTCTCAATGTTATGTAGAATCTTGGCATGGAAATGGAATAGCAGAAATAAATTGGAGAGATTATCCTAATATATCCAAAGACAGAGAATACTTTAATAATCTATATGGTGGACGTAGTTATTTAGGTAGTTTAAGTAAGGACAATTATGATGGATATAACTTTAGCGGTTCGGGATATATTCATTTAATGGGTCGATATAATTATCAACAATTTGCAAATAAAATTAATGATCAAAATATAATGCAAGATGTTCACTATTAATTTTTTTCATAGTTTCATTTGCATTAGCCTCTTTGCTTATGTCCGGGTAATATTTAAAACATAACTCTCTATACTGCTTTTTTAATTCTTCTATGCAATCGCAATTTTTAAAATATTCTATATTTTACCTTCCTTTTTGTTTATTTAGGGTCTAAGATCCCAACGTATACCTGTACACAAATTTAAAAACTAACCCTAAACGTACACTTTTTTTAAATTTTTTAGGTTACGCTTAGACTATACCTCAAACGGATACCACTTTTCTAAATTTAGTCGCTTTATATGCGTCCTTTGTTTTTGGTTATTAATTAATCTTGCTAAAACCATAAATGGTAATAGCAACAGTCCAACAAAAAGTCTAAAAATCCACCTCCTTAAACTTTTTAGATCATTGACCTTGTTTTTATTTTATCATCTAAATAGTTTGATCATCAATACTTAAAAAAATTTAATAAGATCGCCCATGTACCTCTATTTGATGCGGGTTGCGAAAAGTGTAATCCTAAAAACCACCCTCAAAAAACAAACGAATTTAAACTAAAAGGTTTGTGAGTTTAACAAGCCAAATTGTTATCAATTTCAAATTGCTATGATATAATAACCTCACACCGTAGACAAAATCAAAGATTTTGACGGTTGAGAGAACATTGAAACATAAATTAAGGCTTTGCCTTTGACAGCTACGCTGTTTCTTACGCATCACACAAGAATTTATGTTATAATAAAAATATAAAATACAGGCAGGGTAATAAAAATGTCAAAGACCATGGGGAGAAAGCTTAGAGAAATACGAAGTAATCTGGGACTATCAGTGGCAGAAGTTTAAAAGAGATGTGGTATACCAGTGCAAAAAATAAACTTTTATGAATTAGATAAGGGTATGCCTACAATCCCAACACTGCAAAAGTTAACCAAAGGTTTATATTGCACAATATTTGATATAATTGACGAGCCGCTTGGAAGAACACAGTCAAAGTGCATACGTGCTAATAAGTGTATGTTCTATAATAAAGAGATACAGGGAGAAGAAACAAATGACTATTGAAGAAGCGAAAAGCTATTGTTTATCATTAAAAAATACATGTGTATGTACTCCCTTTGATGAAACAACACAAGTAATAAAACATTGTTCTAACAGTAAAATGTTTGCTTTATTTTGTTCACCGGACGAGAAAGCATCAATAAACTTAAAATGTGAACCTATGGAAGCTGATTTTCTAAGGTCAGTTTATCAAGGTGTTATTCCTGGATACCACATGAATAAAAGACATTGGAATACTGTTTATTTAGAGAGTGATGTTCCAGATAGTGAGATATTAAGAATGATTGATAACAGTTATCAACTTACAAAACCAAAATCAAAAAAGAAAAAATAATTTATCTGAGTTTCACGAGAACCTCTACTTTAAAAGATAGGAGGTTCTCTTTTTCTATAACGAAAACCACTCGCTAGGCGAGTGGTTCAATGGAGCTTAAGCAATGAAGAAAAAACCTAATGTGCTAAACTAAAAAGTAAACTTAGCATCTTAAAAAGAAAGCACATTAGGAAGAATTAAGATGAAAGAGCAAAATAACCCTATAAATAGTTTAGAACATACGAAATGAAATTGTAAATATCACATAGTATTTGCACCAAAATACAGAAGAAAAGTGTTTTACGAAGAAAAGAGAAGTAAAGTAAGAGGAATCATAAGAACATTATGCCAATGGAAAGTGGTGGAGATAATAGAAAGGGAAATATGCCCCGTTCATATACATTTGTTATTGAGTATACTGCCGAAGATGTGCATATCGGGGTTTATGGGATATTTGATAAGTTTATTTGATCCAAGAGACCCTTTTAAAGGGTGAGCAAGTAACAAATGCATGGTTGTCAGGCCAACAAAAATCGCTACTTGTGGCTTGCCAGTAGTATTAGGACTATGCTAGAAAAGGAAATACCACCCGCTATGCGGGTGGATATTTATTTTATCCAACAATTATTTTTCCTTCAGGTAATATACTTTCAAATCTATTATTATTTTTAAGGGTTAGAGCTATAAAAAGTGTCATGGGGCCTACTCTTCCAATGAACATTGTAATACATAATATTGCTTTTGATATATCAGATAATAAAGGAGTTATACCGGCACTTAATCCAACAGTTCCGAATGCAGAGATAGATTCGAACATTAAATCTATTGATGCAATCCCCTTTTCAGCTTCAACGGTTTCTAATATTGTAATAGAGATTAAAACAACAATTATCGACAATACCATTATACAAATTGCTTTATAAACAGCATTTTTATTTAACCTATGTTTTCCGACAGTTGTATCTGATTTTCCTTTTAAAACACTAACTACAGTTGCAAGTATAACAAAAAATGTTGTAGTTTTAATTCCTCCACCAGTAGAAGAAGGCGATGCTCCTATAAACATTAATGTCATAATTAATGTTTTAGTTATGTCTAATTGGTCTTGAACATATATGGTAGCATATCCTGCAGTTCTTGATGTAGCCGACTGAAAAAAAGACGCTGTTAATTTTTGGGTAAAACTAAGATCTTTTAAACTATAATTATACTCAATAAGGAAAAACATTATCGTTCCAATAAAAAGTAATATAGTAGTAGTAATCAAAACAACCTTTGTATTTATTGTAAAGTGTGGGTGCGCATTGTTTTTTTTAAATTTATCGTGAAGCTTTGTATATACATCAGTTATTACCACAAAACCAATGCCACCTAAGATTATTAATATAGCTACTATTATACTTACATAATGATCATTTTGAAATATTGTTAAACTTGCATCCGGGGCGATAAATCCTAATATGTCGAACCCCGCGTTGCAATAAGCAGATATAGATATAAACATTGCTACCCATAATCCATATAATCCAAACATGGGAATAAATTTAAAAGATAATAGGATGGTTCCTAGAGCTTCAAATGAAAAGGAGACAAGAAGAATAGTTTTTAATAATTTAGGAATGTCTATAATGCTACCATGCGTATAGGCTTGAGCAACTTGAAAATCCCGAAGTCCCATTCTTCTTCTAATTAAGAGTGTAAAGCCTGTAGTAAAGCTAACAGGTCCTAACCCTCCCAACTGAATTAATATAAGCATTATGACTTGTCCAAGTGTGGACCAATGCGAATATGTATCAAAAGGTGTTAAACCTGTTACACATGTACAAGAAGTAGATATAAAAAGGCTGTCTATAAAATTAGTTGATTGTCCATTTCTTGCACATATTGGAAGAGATAGCAGTATAGTGCCAACTACTATCACAGCAAGAAAGCTGGATACTATTAATCTTACAGGCGAAAACCGTTCTTTAAAAAAATCAAAAGATTTTACTATTGAAATCAAAGCCTATCCTCCTTACGCATTATATAAATAAATATTACTACTATATGTTTATAAAATCAACCATGTTGTTCCAGTAAAAAGAAGTTATTTATTGTTTTAGACTATTTTACCATCCATAATTCTCAGTACTTTTTTTGATTTTTCTGCAATTTTATTGTCATGAGTTATCAAAATTACGGTTTTCCCCAATTCGTTAAGTTCTATGAGAATTTTCATTATATCTTCTCCAGATTTAGAATCTAGATTACCTGTAGGTTCATCGGCTAATATTATTGATGGACTAGATGCAATTGCGCGTGCAATTGCAACACGTTGCTGTTGGCCTCCAGACATTTGTGATGGCTTATGGTGTAACCGAGACTGCAGACCTACACGAATTAGAGCATCAATTGCAAGTTTTCGTCTTGTGCTTTTTGATATTCCTCGATATATAAGAGGAAGTTCTACATTTTCAAGAGAATCTAAACTTGGAATTAGATTAAACCCTTGAAAAATGAAGCCAATTTCCTTATTCCTAATTTCAGATAAACTTCTATCACTCATTGTTGAAACATTTTTATCTTTAAGTAAGTATTCACCAGATGTTGGTATGTCTAAACATCCTATTATATTCATTAATGTTGATTTCCCCGATCCAGATTGACCAATAATAGCAATAAACTCCCCTTCTTTAATTTGCAGAGATATACCATCTAAAGCATGCACTTCACTCTCACCTGGATTATAGATCTTATAAACTTTTTTTAGACTTATTAGATTATTCATGTATACCCTCCTGAAAAGACTTATAAAAATAGTATTTTCAGATGCAAGGGCAAAATTCCATAAAATTTAAATAATATTTTTTGTGACAATTTAAACTATTTAAAATTTAAATTATTTGAATTATAATAAATATATTAATATCAATAATAATACTTTAATAAAAAGGAGATATAAGATGCTTAATAAATATTGGAGCCAGTTTAAAAGTGGCACAGATATACGTGGTGTAGCCTCAGATGGAGTAAAGGGAGAGGAAGTTAATCTTACAAATGATGTAGTAGGAAAGGTCTCGTTAGGATTTGCGTATTTGCTTTCTAAAAATTCTAATAAGCCATATAATGACTTGAAAATATCGGTTGGGCATGATTCAAGAGTATCTGCAGAAAGAATTAAGCACTGTACTATAGAAACATTAACTTCTTTAGGAGTATCTGTTGTGGACTGTGGTCTTTCATCAACCCCTGCGATGTTTATGACAACTGTAGATTTATCGTGTGATGGAGCGATTCAAATAACCGCAAGCCATCATCCTTTTAATAGGAATGGCCTTAAATTTTTTACAAGATCTGGTGGCTTGGAAAGCTTTGATATTGAAAGTATACTTCAGTTAGCCCAAGATGA
>CAKSUE010000029.1 GCA_934501135.1 uncultured Eubacteriales bacterium
TATATCTATAATAGGCAAAAGGATAGCTTGCAGAAAAAAGCATTATTAAGCCAATAACTACTAAAGTTATAGTTATAAATAGAAAAGGAAGATCAAGACCAGACCTAATAGAAAACATTTTTAACCTTGTTCTCACATCCATTTTATTTTTGGATTTTCTTCCTGATCCTGTTGTGGTATCTTTATGCACTTGTCTATTACTTATTTTTCTTCTTCCTCTGTACCCAGGGTATACTTCCTTTTGCATAAACACCTCAACCTCCAGTCATTAAATTCCAAACATAACTAAAGCTACAGATATTATCCCTCCTATAGCCGATACAATTCCAAAAACTGTGCAAATTTTAACTTCAGACCATCCACACATTTCAAAATGGTGATGAATTGGACTCATTTTAAAAAGTCTCTTTCCTTTTGTCACCTTAAAATATAAAACCTGTAATACAACTGAACATATTTCGCATATATAAACTATTCCCATAGGTAATAACAGTATAGGCATATCTAGGCCAAAGGCCAATGCACAAACCATTCCTCCAAGGAATAATGATCCTGTATCTCCCATAAACACTTTTGCAGGATTAAAGTTCCAAATTAAAAACCCTAAGCATCCCCCACTTAACGCTGCAGCCATTATTGAAAGACCTAGCATACCAACTAAACTTGATATTATCATAAAAAATATAGATGCAAAAAAGGTAACAGATGCATTAAGTCCATCTATTCCATCTGTAAAATTAACTGCATTAACCATTCCAACAATTAGTAAGGCTGCAAGTATCCAATAAAAATACCCTAAATCAACATTACCCACAAAAGGTACGATAGTAATCGTTGCATGAGTTCCACCCTGAGAAACTTCTACCATATATAATGAAGCAAGATATGCAGCAGCTACTAAAAATTGTAACAACAATTTCTGAACTGAAGTAAGCCCTAAATTTCTCTTCTTTACTACCTTTATGTAATCATCAAAAAATCCTATTAGTCCAAATCCAACTGCCATTAAAAGGCCAGCAAATATCTTTGTTGTCATAAGCGGAGTCTCTGTCATATTCAATATAGAGCCACCAGATACTATATAATATAAGGGCACACAAACCAATACCGTAAAAAATATTGAAATAATAAACATTATTCCACCCATTGTAGGAGTCCCTTGTTTATTTTTATGCCAAGATGGACCTATTTCTAATATTGTTTGACCATATTTAAGTTTATGCAAAAAAGGTATTAATACTTTTCCAAGTGAAGCTGCAATAATAAATGATAGAACCGCTGCTATTAGTGTCCATACTCCATTCATTTTATATTCCTCCAATGTTATATCTTTTGTTGGTATTCAATTGTTAAACTTATACAAACTCATATAAAGAATTATAACACATATACAAGCCTTCAAAAAGCCTCTAAATTATATATTGGCATATTAAATAATATAACATAAACATGCTAATAATTCAGATGTTTTTTGACGAATACATATTTAAGTTCATAATTGTTAATAGCTTTGTTTATTCAACCCGATCCTTTTGTATAAAGCTAACAGTCACTACAGTTCCCGGCATAACCTGCGAACCTTCTGCTATACTTTGTGATTTTGAAATAATTTCTCCTGAACCACTCGATGCTCCAGAACTCTTCAAATTTAAATTATTATTAGCTAATTCACTATTAACAGCATAGACTGATTTACCAATTAAATTAGGAACCGTTACTGTTGTTTCAGTGCTTTCATTATCTGTATATAAAACAACTGTACCGCCTTTAGGTATTTGTCTTGTTGGGTCTGGCATTTGAGAAATTACATTTTCACCCGAGCCCATTATATTAACGTTAACGCCTAAAGACACCAATTCATTTTTGGCTTGAGATACAGATTTTCCTGAAACTGATGGAATTGAAACATCCAACTTTTCAGCTTCTTCCTCTGTATACTGTTTTTCAACACCCAAATATGGTAATATTCCCTTCATTACTTGTGCAAAAGCAGGTGCCGCTACAACACTCCCATAATATGCATCTCCCTTTGGGGTATCAAAAAACACAAGCATCGCAACCTTTGGATTATCGGCAGGAGCAAATCCCCCGTATGAAGCTATGTAATCCATACCTTCACCGCTACTTGTTCCTATTTTTTCTGAGGTTCCTGTTTTTCCTGCAACTCTGTATCCTTCGACATAACCATTTCTACCACTTCCATTAGTTGCGTTTTCATGCAACATAGCACAAACTCTCTCTGATGTTCTTTTAGATATTACACCTCTTTTAACATTTACTTCAAATGACTTAACAATATTTCCTTCATCATCGGTTATCTTAGACACAACATGTGGTTGAACAAGATTACCCCCATTGGCTATAGCACTCATAGCTGTAACCATCTGTATTGGAGTAACACTAAAATTCTGTCCAAACGATGCTACTGCTAAGTTCATCGGTGCTGCATCCCCAAATTCACTAAAGAATATATCGCTCATTTCTCCAGGTAGATCTATGCCTGTTTTTTCAGAAAAGCCAAATGCTTGATAATATTTATAAAAATTATCTGCACCTATTTTTTGTCCTAACATTATAAAAGCAGGATTGCAAGATTTACACATTGCCTGAACAAAATTTATTGATCCATGCCCAGCACGGTAATGGCAGTGAATAGCTTGAGCACCCTCAAATGGTTTATATGCACCTGTGCATGTGAACATTGTTTCTTCTGAAACAACATTTTCCTCAAACCCCATTGCAGCGGTAAACATTTTAAATACCGAACCTGGATAATATGTATCACTAACTGCTTTATTTCTCCACTGTTTATTTAAAGCCTCAGATTTAGCTGCAGACTGTTGATCTTCTGGCAAAGCTGCAATTGCATCGGCTGCTTCTTTATTAACTATAGTAAATGGATCATTTAAGTCAAACCCTTCCTTTACAGCCATACCCAAGATGGCCCCTGTATTTACATCCATCACAACTGCTGCTGCACGATTTTTTACATTATTATTAACTATACCCTCTTCTAAACTTTTTTCTAAATAATGCTGTATAACTTCATCTATCGTTAACACTAAGTTATATCCATTTGTTGCAGGAATTAACTGCTCATAATTAAAAGGCATATCTGTACCTGTTGCATTCTTAGCAGTTACCAATTTTCCTGGCTCTCCTGTTAACTCTTTGTTATAATACGCTTCAATTCCTGCTAATCCTTGGCTATCTGAACCAGTAAAACCAATTACAGAAGAAGCAAAGTCTCCAAATGGATAATATCTCTTATAATCTTCAACTAACCTTATTCCATTATCTATTTTATTGTCTGCTTTAAATTTTATTATTTTTTCTTTAATATCATTCTCTATTTTTCTTTTTACTATTGTATAATAAGACTTTTTTGATGCTTTCTTTAAAATGTCTTCTTTGTCAATTCCCAAAATTTCAGAAAGCCCACTAGCTACGAGTTCTTTCTCTTCATCTGTTTCTAAATAAGCTGGCTCTAAAACAACCGTCCAAACTGTAGCACTTTGAGCTAGAGGTTTCATATTACAATCATATATAGTTCCTCTTTGTGCATTTATAATAGTATCTTTTAATTGTTGATCAACCGCTTTTTGTTGTAATGCCTCTCCTGTAGCTATTTGTAAATACACAAGCCTGAATATCATTATTCCAAAACATCCTACTAGGCCAACTAATACTATTAATGATCTTCTCCACATCCTAACTGTTGTTCCTTTTGTCATTTAAATTCCCCCTACATTATCACGACACTTATAGAATCAATAATACTTCTCAATTAAAAAACAAAAAACGAGAGTCAAGATTTTCTCTTAACCCCCTCATTAATAAAATAATATTTAAATGTCTGGATTATTATTACATATTATTAAAACAAATTTTTTATTTTATCAAATATACTATCCTTACTAACATTATTCTTTAATTCAGCTTTATCCCCACTAGATAAAGTTATGTATTCTATTTGTGAAGGCTCAACCTTTTTCATAAACAACTCATTTTCTACATAGTTCTCTACAGAGCGCAAGGAATACTGTGACTCTGCTTTCATTTTTAACTGAGTATAAGTGCTTTGACTTTCTGCTAAAGCTTTGTCTACTGTATTTATCTTGTCGGTAAGCTCAGTTAATTGAATCTGGCTATAAACCATTACAGAAAAAACCGAAACAACAACTGAAGATAATATAACAGAATATATAACTGTTGCGTAATTTACTCTTCTTTTAAGTTTTACTTGTGATTTCTCTCTTGGAATTTTAACAACATTATTTTTTTTCTTTTTTTCTCTTGGTTTGTCTTCAAATAAAGAAAGATCATATGCAGTATTTAGTTTATCCATAGTTTTCATCACTCCACCATTTAATTACAAACGTCCTTTGTTCTCCCCTAAAGCTTAACACATCCTCTAAGCTTAGCACTTCTGCTTCTTGGGTTGTTTTTAAGCTCATTTTCCGATGCCTCAATAGGCTTTTTCGTTAAAAGCTTCGCCTTAGCTTTTTTGCCACAAATACAGATCGGAAAGTCAGAAGGGCATGTACATGGATCGCACCACGAAGCCATACTTCTTTTTACAATCCTATCCTCAAGTGAATGGAATGTAATTGCAACTAATCTCCCTTCAGGCTTTAATACTGAAAAAGCCGAATCTAATCCTTTCTGCAAAACATTCAGCTCATCATTAACAGCAATTCTTATAGCTTGAAATGTTTTTCTTGCTGGATGTCCCCCATCTCTTCTCACAGCTGCAGGAACCGCAGATTTTATTACTTCTACAAGTTCCAATGTAGTATTAATCTTTTTTAACTCTCTATTTTTAACTATAGCTTTGGCTATGCTTTTTGCAAACTTATCTTCTACATACTTACTTATAATCTCTGCTAACTGCTGCCATGAATAATTGTTTACTATATCATATGCAGAAATCCCAGACTGGCTCATTCTCATATCCAGCGGAGCATCACTATGATAAGAAAATCCTCTTTCCGCTGTATCCAGCTGATATGACGACACACCTATGTCTAACAAGACACCATCAACGCCATCTATGGAATATTCTTCAACTATCCTTTCAATTTCAGAAAAATTAGACTGCACTACAATAGATGATCTATTGTTACGAAATTTTTCCTTAACAGTTTTTATTGCATCTGGATCTTGATCTATCGAGATCAAAGTCCCTGATATAAGTTTGTTCAAAATTGCCTTAGAGTGTCCACCTCCACCGGCTGTCCCATCTATATATATGCCATCCGGTTTTATATTAAGAAGATCAATAGTTTCTTTAAACAAAACCGGTTTATGAACAAATTCCATAAAATTTACCTTTCCTTAAAGTTCAAGCAAATCCATCGCTTCAGCAATACTATCTTCAGTTAGATTATTATTAAATTCTTTCCACTTATTTGTATCCCATATTTCAACCCTGCTTGATGTCCCTATTAATGTAACATCTTTCTCTAAACTTGCATAATCCCTTAGATGTTGCGGAATCAATATTCTGCCCTGTTTATCTGTTTCAACCTCAGCAGCACCGGAAAAGAAAAATCTCTGAAGAGTTCTAGCTTTTGATATTGGCATAGAGTGAATTTTATTTTCAAGTTCTCTCCACTCATTTTCAGGAAGTACAAAAAGGCAACCGTCTAGCCCTTTGGTAATATAAAAGCACACACCTAAATCAGCACGAAACTTTGAAGGTACTATAATCCGTCCCTTAGCATCAATATTATGTTGGTATTCTCCAATCAACATAACAACCACCTACAAAGCAAATCTAAGTAATACTCAACCACTTATACCTACTTTGTACCACCTTTCACCACCTGATGTCGTTAATTATATAATATAAAATAAAAAAAATCAAGATTTATTTTCAAAATCTTGATTTTTCCGTAATCAAATTAACAATTTATTAATAAAATAATGTTTAATATAACCAAATCAATACACATCGAATTAATTATTTGTATTTTTAAAATTTGATCTTATAAAAAGTCACTTTACTTTTGTGCTGCTTTTAAACTTTTTCTTGCCTTTCTCAATTCAGAAAGATTTTTAGATAATTCTTCATCCGTTCTAGCCATCAAATCATCAACATACTCATTAGCTACTTTTATCATCTCTTTAGATTTTTTATGAGCATTCGATGTAATTTCATTAGCTTTTGCCTGGGCTTCTTTTACTATTTCACTTTTATCAACTATAGCTTTGGCTTTTTCTTCTGCGGCTCTAATTATTTTTTCTGCCTCAGCCTTAGAATCTTCTATTATTTTATTCCTGTCTGCAACCACAGCTTTCGCTTGTCTTATTTCCTTTGGGAATTTAAGCCTTATATCTTCAAGAATCCTTTTCACTTTTTCTGCATCTAAAACACTTTTTCCCCCACTAAGAGGCAAAGTCCACGCCTCTTCAATCATATCGTCTAATTCATCTACTAAACTTTCTATGGTCATCACTAACATCTCCTTTCACATAATCTACTTTTTATCTCTTCATGTATACATTCAGGAACAAAACCAGATATATCACCACCAAATCGCGATATTTGCTTAACCATACTTGAACTAAGATACATATTTTCAGCGCTAGTAGTAAAGAACACAGTTTCTATATCTTTATTTAACTTTTTGTTAGCAAGGGCCATTTGAAACTCATATTCAAAATCTGACATAGCTCTAAGTCCCTTAACTATTGCCACTGCATCCTTTTCTTTAGCATAATCTGCAAGAAGGCCATCAAAAGATACTATTTCCACATTATCTAAGTCTGATATAGCTAGTCCCAAAAGATTTACTCTTTCCTCTACAGTAAAACTTGGTTTTTTACTGGGATTCACCATAACCGCTACGATAACATAGTCAAACATCGCAGATGCTCTTTTTATTATATCTACATGCCCCTTTGTAACTGGGTCAAAACTTCCCGGACAAATAGCTTTTTTCATTATTCCTCCACATCCTTGCGACAATAAATACTTATCTTTATCTTACCATATACACGGTTTTTACATAATATAAAATTCCCAACCTCATCAGGTAATTTTTCATCTGATGGATTCTCACAAATTATAACACCATCTTTACTCATTAAATTCACAAGTAAAGGAAGTACTTTTTGTATTTCTCCTGAATAATAAGGAGGATCTAAAAATGTTATATCAAATGTTTCACTAGTGCTTTCTAAATAAGATTTTGCATTCATATTAACAACTTTCGCATTTGGTTCAAGACCTACGTGTTTCAAGTTTCTATTTATTATTTCTATAGATTCCCTTCTGTCATCAACAAAAACTGCACTACAAGCTTTTCTGCTAAGGGCTTCTATCCCCATTTGTCCTGAGCCGCCATAAAGGTCCAAAAATTTTTTCCCTTCTAGCCAGAATTGAATAGCACTAAATACAGCCTCTTTTACTCTGTCTGTGGTTGGCCTCACCTCATTACCGCTTAAACCCTCAAGTTTTTTACCCTTTGCAATACCTGTAATGACGCGCATATAACCACCTCTAAATAATACTTCTTTTTGAATTATCCCACCAAAGATAAACAATGTCAACCATAAAATTAACTAACTATTGTGAAAATAATCATATACTGAC
>CAKSUE010000030.1 GCA_934501135.1 uncultured Eubacteriales bacterium
GTTTATAAAAACGATAAAGGTGAAATTATCAACGATAAAAGTGTTAAAGATTATTTTACTGATGAGTATAACAAAGATAAAGAAAATCTATATATACCGAATTTAGATGCGAGCACAAGAGCTTTTATTTCAATGAAAAAATATTGTGACGAACATGGTATAGAAGTGTATAATGCTACCCGTGGCGGAAAACTTGAAGTCTTTCCGAGAGTAGATTTTGATATGATTTTTGGCAACAAATAAAGTGAGGTAAAGTATAATGGAAGAGAATAATACTAATTTGTATCATACCCATATATCTTCAGAACATAAATGGTTTGATTTAAAATTAAAGGAAACATGGAAGTATCGTGATCTTATATGGCTGTTTACCAAGAGATCATTTGTACTTACATACAAGCAGACAATCCTCGGACCGGCATGGATTTTTATTAACCCTATTTTGACAAGTATCATTTATAATTTTGTATTTGGCACAGTGGCAGGTATGGGCACAGACGGTATTCCTCAAATTTTATTTTATCTTACCAGTACGGCTCTTTGGACTTTTTTTTCAAGTTGTCTGACAAAAAATGCAAATACATTTACAGCCAATGCTGCAGTTTTTGGTAAAGTTTATTTTCCAAGATTGACAACTCCGATTTCAAATGTTTTGTCATCTGTTATTCAGTTTGGGATACAAATGACAATGGTCTTGGCTGTGTTAATATATTATATTTGTATGGGACAGGTTTCACCGAATTGGCTGGCTTGTCTTTGGATTCCTGTTGTACTCATTCAACTTGGAATGATGGGAATGGGATTTGGCCTTATAATTTCAAGTATGACTACAAAATACCGTGATCTTACTGTGCTTGTAACATTTGGCGTATCATTATGGATGTATGCTACACCTGTTGTTTATCCGTTAAGCCAGCTTGGGCACGGTTTGTTGAGTAAAATTTTGATGGTTAATCCGGTAACAACTCCTATTGAAATGTTTAGATACGCTTTACTTGGACAAGGTACAATTGAGCCTTTATATTTAGTTATATCGTGGATTTTTACTATTGTTGTAATGATTTTTGGTATAATGATATTTAATAAAGTAGAAAGAAACTTTATGGATACAGTTTAACGGAGGATACGAAAATGGCTGATATGACTGACAACCGAGAGATAGCTGTAAAGGTTTCCGGCGTAAAAAAGAAATATAAACTTGGCCAAATTGGTGGCGGTACACTTCAGGCAGATTTGCAGAGTTGGTGGGCAAAGGTCAGAGGAAAAGAAGATCCAAATTCCAAGATTGGTGCCGATCAACGCAGTAACGGAAAAACTTTTATGGCTCTGAATGGGGTAGACCTTACCATCTATAAGGGTGAGGCAGTTGGTATAATAGGCAGCAACGGTGCAGGAAAAAGTACACTGTTAAAGCTTTTGTCCAGGGTTACAGCACCAACAGAGGGAAGTATTGATATATATGGTCGTATAGCGTCGATGCTTGAGGTCGGTACCGGATTTAACACTGAAATGACAGGACGGGAAAATGTTTACCTGAATGGTGCAATTTTAGGTATGACAAAAGCCGAAATTGACGCTAAAATGGAGGAAATTATTGAGTTCTCTGAGGTAAGAGAATTTATAGATACCCCTGTAAAGCGTTATTCAAGCGGTATGTTTGTAAAGCTCGCATTTTCGGTTGCCGCACATCTTGATGCCGAAATTATGATTATGGATGAGGTGCTGGCTGTTGGCGATATGGCATTTCAGACAAAGTGCCTTGATAAAATGCGTGATGCAGCAAATGTCGACGGCAGAACTGTTCTTTACGTCAGTCATAATATGAATACTATAAGAATGCTTTGCAATAGATGTATAGTTCTTGATAAAGGAAAAGTTATATTTCAAGGTGATGTAAATTCCGCAATAGAAGTTTATATGGGACGAAGAAAAGAATCGCCTAAGTGTATAGAGCTGAATAAATTAGTTAATGTTCACCGTGAAAAGGCAATTGACGGCATAAAATTTGAAAAAATCGAAATTTTAAATAAAGATATTTGGAAAATAAAAGTTGGTGAAAAATTACAATTTCAAATTACTGCAAAATCTACCAAAAAATTATCTAATATAGGTTTTAGATCTAGATTGTCTGCAGCCGATGGTACGTCAGTTTCCGTTTTGTTGGCTCCTCATTTAATAAATTGTGAAGTTGGTGAAACAGTGGTTGTTCCATTGGAAGCTGATATTTCGGAATTAGTTCCTGGAAAGTATTGTTTGTCTTTAGTTTTATATGGTGTGAATATATATGGAGGTTGGACATTTTACGACCATATTGATGATGCTGTTTCATTTGAAGTAGAGACAATTCCTGGATTTAACGAAAATATGAATTGGGATCAACGCTGGTGGGGAAATATAAAGTTGCCACAAATTAGAGATTTAAGAACTGGTAAATGACTAACAATCATACTTAATTAAGTAACTTAGACGTTGATATTAATTAAATACTGCTTATTTTATTTAGAAATTACAGTTAACACTTTTTCTATATTAGATACTTTGATATCTATTTAATTAAATTGATGATAAAGGAAATAACTACAATGAAAATAGTAAGATTATATGGCTATTTAAATGATAATCTGGGAGACGATCTCATGTTTTATGTTTTACTAAAAAGATATCCCAATGTAAAATTTTTATATTGTGATTTTTGGAAAGCAACTACTCCCTTTATCAAATTTAAAAACTTTTATACTATGGATGAATTTTACAATAAATATGGTACAATTAATCATGTTTTTAATATCATTTCTTTAAAAAAACATAAAGATATTTTTATAAATAAATTAAAAAAAAAATTAGAAAATCAAATAATAGGTTCTGTTAATATAGGTGGGTCAATCTATATTGAGTCTGAGCGTAATATTGATAAAAGAATGAATTATGAGATAACAAAGTTACAAAAATCTCCCTTATTTATTATTGGTTCTAATTTTGGACCATATAAAAGTGAAGAATTTTTCAATAGATTTTATAGTTTTTTTGAACATTGTAGTCATGTTACTTTTAGAGATCAGTCTTCATATGACTTATTCAGTAAATTGTCTAATGTTAATTTGGCATCTGATGTAGTTTTGTCAGAATTTCCTATTCCTGATAGGAACGGGAAATACGAAGATTATGTGTTAATCTCCATGGTTGATATTATAAACAAATGTTCGCATAGATATAAAGATGATTATTTTTCATTTATTTCTGATATAATTGATGAATGCCTGTGCTGTAAAAAGGTGCCGTGTTTGGTGTCTTTTTGTGATAAAGAGGGTGATATTGATATAATAAATGAGTTTATGAAATTCATTCCGTTAAGAATGAGAAATAAAATTCGTATTATGAATTATTCATCAAATATAGAAGAATTTATTATTTTATTTAGATCTTGTTTTGCTGTTCTTGCCACAAGATTTCACGCTATGATTTTAGCTTTGAAATTTAATAAGCCATGCTATTCGATTTCGTATAGTACAAAAATTAATAATTATTTAGATACCTATAAATTGACTAATTATTGCGATTTGGACAAATTGTGTAATCATAGTGCTAAAAAAATTTTTGAAAATTATTTATTAAAAGAACATGTAGACTATCGCGTTAATTATAGAGACCCATTCTATTATTTCGATATGTTTTTAAATAATTGAAAATACAAATGTATTTTGTTATTGACGAGGGATATGTATGATTAGTGTTATTGTTCCAGTTTATAATGTTGAAGACTTTTTGTCAATGTGTATTAATAGTATATTAAATCAAAAGTATTATGATTTTGAATTAATATTAGTAGATGATGGAAGTACTGATAGTAGTGGAACTATTTGTGACAAATTTGCTTTAGTTGACGATCGAATAACAGTAGTGCATAAAAGAAATTCCGGAGTTTCTTCTGCAAGAAATATTGGTATAGAGTTAGCCTCTGGAAGATATGTAGTATTTGTAGATAGTGATGATTACTTGCATGAAAATTATTTAATGGAATTAATATATATAATACAGGAATATCCTTTAAGTTGGTGTTTTTGTGGATGTAATTGTGTAGATGAAAAGAATAATATTTTGGAGTATAATTGTGTATATGATAATAAACAAAAATATAGAAATTATTCCCTAACAGAATATTATAATATTTGGAAAGCAAATTATTCTGCACTACTCTGGATTAGAATTTTTGATTTAGATATAATAAAGAAAAATAATTTAAAATTCGATGAAAATATGTCATTATCTGAGGATGTATTGTTTAATTTAGAGTATGGAAAATACTGCAATGGTTTTTCAATAATAAATCTGCCATTATATAATCACAGAGTTTATAAAAATTATTCATATAATCATCTGGATGGTAAAAAAGTGAAAAATTCTTTTTATATTAATCAAAAAATATATGATGCAAGAAAAACATTTATTCCCTTGAATCATTTGCATGATTTTGAAACATCATCATTTTATTCTTTTATTCAAAATATAAGAGAAGTGGCAAATAATACGGAGTATTCTCTTGAAAATAAAAAAGAACATATAAAAATGATTGTTTCGTGTAAAGAATTTAAGCATTCTATGAAAATTGCTGATACTTCTAAGGAAAATTGGAAGTTATTGCTTGCACTGAAATTTGAATTGGTAAATCTAATATTAAAAATTTTTTAAGAGGTTATATGTTGATATCTTTAATTGTTCCAGTTTATAATTCAGAGAAATATTTAAATAGATGTATTGATAGTATTTTAAATCAAACATACAGTAATTTTGAGTTAATACTTGTGGATGATGGTTCTGTTGATAAATCACCGCAAATTTGTGATGATTATGCTCGGAAAGACAGTCGAATAGTAGTAATTCATCAAAAAAACCAAGGACAAGCTGTTGCAAGAAACAAGGCCCTTGATATTTGTAAGGGCGACTATATTTCTTTTATTGATAGTGATGATTATGTTAATCCTAAAATGTTAGAGGTGTTAATGAACACAATGCAAAAAAGTAACGCGGAAATTGTAGTTTGTGATTATGTGCAAGGTTGTGATACTGATTTTAATTGGAATGAAAATGATATTATAAATGATTTTACTTTATTTAACGGTAAGACATTTTTATCTAAGTGTTTAATTGGCAAGACAGGAAAAAACTGGTTGCTTTGGGATAAAATTTATAAAAAAACTGTTTTTAATGATATCCGATTACCGGAAGACAGAATATATGAAGATAATGCGACCGTGTACAAACTTATATATGGGGCAAATAAGGTAGCCTATTCTAATAATGTACTTTATTATTACTTTACAAATTCTGAAAGTACTGTCAACAAAAATTTTTCACCTAAACATTTGGATTGGCTTTTAGTTGTTGAAGAAATGATTGAATTTTTTAGTTTTAAGAACGAGGTGAATTTGTTAGAATGGGCAAATAGATGCTACTTGAATTCTCTCACAGATTTATATTTTAAAGTTTCTAAATATTGTCCCAGTGAAATATGTTTAAGAAAAAAGTTAAAAAGTAAACTGAGAAAATTATATAAACAGGAAAGAAGAAAATACAGGATTGATATAAAAACGTATCCAAGTGTGATTGAAATTTTATATCCTACATATGCAAAAATATACTGGGGTATAAATTTAGTAAAAAATAAAATGAAGGGCAGATGAGCATATGTCTATACCTAAAGTGATACATTATTGTTGGTTCGGCAATAATCCTAAACCAAAGTCGGCCGTGAAGTGTATTAACAGTTGGAAAAAACATTGTAGTGAATATAAGATAGTTGAATGGAACGAAAGTAATTTTGATGTGAATTGTAACTTGTATTGCAAACAAGCTTATGAAAATGGTAAATGGGCTTTCGTAACTGATTATGCTCGACTGTGGATTTTATACAACTATGGCGGAATTTATTTTGATACTGATGTAAAAATGGTTTCCAATTTAGATGACTTATTGGAGAACAAATGTTTTTTAGGTATAGAAAAATCAAATAGATGTGTTCAAGTTAATACGGGATTGGGATTGGGTTGCGAAAAAGGCAATTCAGTTGTAAAGACCTTGTTGGATTCATATTCGGACATTACATTCATAACAAAAACCGGAATTGATACAACCACTTGTACAGTAAGAAATACTGATGTTCTTAAAAGATTAGGCTATAAAGAGATAGATGAGATGCAAAATTTAGTTGATGCAGTAGTTTATCCTTCAGAGTACTTTTCTCCTATGGAAATGGAGAGTGGTATTGTAAAGAAAACTAAAAATACGCATACAATTCATTTATATAATCTTTCGTGGACTTCAAAAGAAAATCAAGAAAAACGCAGAAAATTTTTGAGAAAAAATAAATTTGAAAATTACATTTATAATATAAAAGTTTTGCCTAATAGCATGTTATTAAAAATTATGGGTAAGGAAAAATATAAAAAACTAAAAGCGAGGTTAGATAGATAATCTTATGGAAATAGTTTCTATTATTGTACCTATATATGATTCTGAAAAATTCATTTCAAATTCCTTAAATAGTTTGACGGAACAGAGTTACAGAAATATTGAAATCATTTTAATTGATGATGGTTCAAATGATAATTCACTTGCGATATGCAATGGATATGCTAAAAGAGATAAAAGAATAAAAGTTTTTTCTCAACAGAACAAGGGAGCTGCTGCTGCTCGTAATTTAGGTTTAAGTAAGGCTAATGGTAAATATATAATGTTTTGCGACAGTGATGACATGGTTTCAAAGTTTTGGGTAGAACATTTACTATCAAAAGTTCAAAAAAATGCAAAATGCATGCCGATTTGTCTTTATTGTAACGATATAAATGTATTAGGTAATTATGTGATTAATAGTTGTACAAAAAACAAAACATCATTTCTAAAAAATGAATACTGGTATTTAAATCAAGTTGGACTTTCTGGCTATTTATGGAATACAATATTTTGTAAAGAATACATAGACAAAAATAATATAAGATTTAGAGAACAAAAAAATAAAGCTGATTATAATGAAGATCTGCTCTTTATTTTCAATTATTTAGAAGAAATTCAGAAGTTTGAGGTGATTAGTTTTTATGATTATGCATATTTGACAAGAGAAGATAGTTTGTCTAGAACGTATTCTCCGTTTTATTATGAGAAATATTCTGAAAAATATTTGTTATGGATGATATATGCTAAAAAAAATGATGCTTTGCAGGATAGTGCTTCCATAGCCACTTTTTATCTGCATCATTTTTTAATATCATTACATAATCAAGTTACTGAAAATAATTATAAAAAATTTAAAGATATTATCTATTCAGATATTATCTGTGAATGCCTGAAGTTTGCTGATACATCAAAAGAAAATAATAGAGAAATTGAATGTATAAAGAAAAAAAGAGCACTTTTATTGTGGTTTTATTTGCGTTTAGCGAAAATAAAAAATATTAATTGATAAACATATAATCGAGAGGAGTAAATGAAAATGAAAATAATAGGTATGATTCCCGCTCGTGGGGGTTCGACAAGATTTAATAACAAGCCGCTTGCTGATATTTG